>CAZDFL010000029.1:1577-12915 GCA_964504835.1 uncultured Zetaproteobacteria bacterium | reverse complement strand
TCTTTCTCCGGGTGAACAAAACCGGTATGAATTTAGAATTATAAAATTTGAATGGTGAAATAAATTCTCCTTTCTCAACTCTCTTTTTATCATTCTTTACTCCAAACCATCCGGGTTCTTCAGTGATTTTTTTTGTTCAGATGCCAAGCGCCGCTCTACTTTTTTCACATCTTCGGCAGCAGGCAACTTCTCAGGGCGAATACCACGTTCGAGCAGTGTGTTGCGCACGGCCTGATTATTGGTGATGTGCTCGTATGAGATAGCAGATTCACTGGACAACTGATGTTCCCTTGTATTGAAAATAGTAATTTCGGTCGCAAAGTCCTTGGCCTTGAGAATAATCGTCGGAGCAAAATCAGCCAGTGGCCGACTGCCGGGCACCTTCCATTGGGATTTCATGGCCTGAGTCGTCTTACCAAACAAAGCCTGATCTCCCTTGCTGCGGATGATGCCAAAGTTCTTGTTGCCGCCGGTTTGTTCGTAGATCACCTGAGAGAGTTCTTTCTCTGTCCGGGTCAGCTTTTTCCGTGCAGAGAGCCGCTCTGTCTCCAGCATACGTTGTTCAATGAGTTCTGCACGCCGGGTCTGAATGGCAAAATAGGTCTGTGCGAAAGCTATTTCCGGTTTTCTGGGGTCACCATTTTGTGCGATGAGGTAACAGGCATAGCGGGTGAGCATGGTATCATCCACTTCGCGCTGGCTTCCAGAGCCCAGATTGACCATTTTGTTGACGTCAACAAAATGGTCGGCGATGCCTTGTGCGGACACTTCACAGGCTGTTTTTGCCTTGCTGATAACGGCAACAAAATTTCTCCATTCCGTGTAGCCTAACAAATACTGAATGTCTCGCGCCAGCCAGAATTCCACGCCGTTCTCGGTCTGCTGTGCACAGGCTTCAAATGTATCAGTCAGTTGATGAATCAGATCACTCTTCATATTTGTTCTCCACATTTTCACCCGTCATGCTTCTCCCCTATATCAGACAACCTCATTATTGCCTCAATAAGCCATTTGGGAAGTTCCTTTATTTCCAGTGTCTCCGGCTCCTCTTCGGCGCGGCGGAGCATTTCGAAGAACCAGACCCGTTTCGGGTGACGGGCATCGGGAGCAGTGCGCAATCTCTGCGTGCGCATACCGCCGGCAGGATCGGCATACTGAATGATGATTTCAGTCTCAGGATCGTATTTGGCCAGCAGTTTATCTGTCTTCGGATCGGTCTTTCCTCCGTTGCTGTCATAGGTTACGGCAAGCAAGCGCGGCAGCCCAGGATTTTCACTATCATCTTCGATGCCGACTACCAGCCGCCCCATCTTCTCAAACCAGTCATAAGCGGTGAAGGCCAGGAACTCCCAGTTCTCCAGCGCTATCTCGACACAATCAGGAACTACTCTGACTTCAGCCTTCATTTGTACTCCTGCAGGCTCTTTCTCATGTGCGCACTGCCTGTAACTTGCAATGCCAATCTGTGACCTCAAAGCATCTTTCGCTGCGGCTATGTTTTTGCCTCATTTCCTCAAACAATGCCATGTTTGTTTTCACTGTAAAAAACCTCCAAACAGAAGATTGGGCGCAAGCATAAACCCCGAAAGGTTCAAAACTCGGGACTTAATGAATTATGAATTTCAAATTTTCTCAATCCCTAATTCTCACTTCACTATTCAATAATATTGTTCTGCAGCCGTCTGTAGCTTATGCGCAACCTGCTGACGTAATTCTGCCGGTTCGATCACTTCCACCTCCGGCCCGTAGCGATAAATATCCATCATCAGTTCGGTCGGATTGCCATAAGGGATTTCCAATTCATAACGGCCATCCGCCAGCCATTCCCCCTGTTGATCAGGAAACCATTCCTCATCCGCAGCCCAACGCGCAGCTTTGGCAGTGAATCGCAGGCGCGCCGTCGCCGTGGCCTCACCGCCGAAAATACCGTAACTACGCGTCAGTCGACGATCTATCTCTTCGGCATCGATATCGGCGGCCGGCGCATCCAGCAGCCTCGTCTCCATCATATTTTCCAGCGCGAAGGTGCGCAGATCGTCGGCCTGATGACACCAGACATCGACATACCAGTTGTTTTTGTAGAGCACCAGCCGTTGCGGTGAAACTTCTCGCTCACGCGCCTCGTTTTTGCTCCTGCTTTTGTAAATGAGGCGCAAACGTCTGCGTTCGAGAACTGCCGCTGCAATAAGGGGAAAATGCGGCAGCTGCTTGCTTCTGCGTCCGAAATCGGGAATCCGGATTCTGTTCAGTTCACCAATAGCTGCTGAAGCAACCCTGCCCAGACTTTTTTCCACCCTGTGCCGCAATATCCCCATTTCATCATTCAAAAAACCGTTACCGATGCCGCTCACCGCTTTCTGCATCACCAGCAGCGCTTCCATCTCCATAGTGTTGAACCAGATACCGGGCAATTCAAAGGCAATATCGCGGTTGTAGAAATAGCCGACGCCGCGTTTGTTGCACACCGGCGCGCCCAGATAATCCTTCATTTCGCCAAGCAGGCGTTTGACGCAAGATTTGGAACATTCCAGTTTTTCACACAGCTTCGCCATGGCGACCGGATAACGCCGTGTCGAAAAAATGCCGTGCAAGGCATAGATGCGGTCGAATTTATCCATAGCTGCTCCCCTTGCGCTGATGATACAAGGAAAATTCCGGCTTGTATGTCCCTGAAATACAGGACGAACTACCCTGAGGCTCCGGCCTCTGCCACAATGCGCCGTATGAATAACATAGTAGGCACGGAAAAACCGCAACTGCCCGAAATGACGCTGTCCGCTCTTCAGGCCTGCATGGACGAATGGAAACAGCCGAAGTTTCGCGCCAGACAGATTCTCGACTGGCGTAACAAAGGCGTGCTAAACCCAGATGCGATGAAAAATATTTCGTCTTCTCTGCGCCAGAAACTCAAGGACGAAATCTGCTGTGAACCGTTGAAACTGATCCGGCGCGAATGCTCAAGCGATGGCACGCGCAAATATGTGTTTGCGCTTACCCGCGCGCGTTTCGCTGGCAAAATGATTGAATCGGTCTTCATCCCGGAAGAAAAACGCGGTACGGTGTGTATTTCATCACAGGTCGGTTGCGTGCTCGATTGCCCCTTCTGCCATACCGGCACGCAGGGCTTTGAAGCCAACCTGACGGCAGGTGAAATCATTGCGCAGGTATTGGCCATGAAAGCCGACCTGCATGCCGAACCATTGTCAGAGGAGTTGCACAGCGACATCACGCATATCGTCTATATGGGCATGGGCGAACCGATGGCCAATGAGGATGCCGTGTTTGCCAGTATCGGGCTGTTGATGGATGCCGATGGGCTGAATATTTCGCGCCGCCGCATCACTGTTTCCACCTCCGGGCTGATTCCGCAAATTCAGCGACTCGGTGAAGTTTATCCGGTCAATCTGGCTATTTCACTGCATTCAGCCATCAATGATAAACGCGATACGCTGGTGCCGATCAATCGTAAATATCCGTTACAGGAACTGCGCGCATGCCTGAATGACTACTCCATTGGCAAACAGCGCCACATTACACTGGAATATGTGTTGCTCGATCAGGCCAATGATCAGGATGAGGATTTGCAGGCGTTGATTGGCTTCGTGAATCCGGAACGGGAGCGGGTCAACCTGATTCAGTTCAACCCTTATCCCGGCAGCCCTTACACAGGCACATCAAAGCAACACATGAAGGAATTTGCGCAAAGATTGATTTCTAAAGGTATTCGTGCCACTGTAAGGC
Source organism: uncultured Zetaproteobacteria bacterium (assembly GCA_964504835.1). Classification (GTDB taxonomy): domain Bacteria; phylum Pseudomonadota; class Zetaproteobacteria; order Mariprofundales; family Mariprofundaceae; genus Mariprofundus. The sequence continues at coordinate 9,174 of CAZDFL010000029.1, read as the reverse complement.
GCTCACGCGGCGATGATATTATGGCTGCATGCGGACAATTGAAGGCAGATACGAGCACAGCAGATATAAAGGAATGAGCATGACTCAGAAAGCAGGACGCACAGGCATTATCGGCGGCAGCGGGCTGTACGATATTGAAGGCATTGAGCTGATTGAACATCTGGCTATTGATACGCCGTTCGGCCAGCCATCCGATGATTTAATGCTGGCCACCATTCATGGCCATGAGGTGGTATTTCTGCCCCGGCATGGACGCGGCCATAAAATCCCGCCGCACCAGATTAACTACCGCGCCAATATTTATGCCATGAAACTGGCTGGCGTGAATCGCATTATTTCCATATCCGCTGTTGGCTCCTTGCGCGAAGACATTGCGCCGGGTGATTTTGTACTGGTCGATCAATTTGTCGATCGCACCCACAGCCGCGCCTCGACTTTTTTCGACGGCCCGGTTGTGGCGCATGTTTCCATGGCTGATCCGATTTGTGGCTGCCTCAAATCTGAACTGGCAAGCGCCTGCGCCAAGGCAGACATTCATACCCATCAAGGTGGCAGTTATCTGGTCATGCAGGGGCCGCAGTTTTCCAGCCGGGCTGAATCGAATCTGTATCGCAGCTGGGGCATGGATGTGATTGGCATGACCAATCTGCCGGAGGCGAAACTGGCCCGTGAAGCCGAGATTTGTTACGCCACCGTGGCCATGAGCACCGATTACGATTGCTGGCATGAAGAGGAAGAAGATGTCTCGGTCGAATCCATTATCGAAATCATGCACGGCAATGTGGCCAGAGCGCAATCCATGCTGCAACATTTTTTTGTCGGCGCCGATAAACAGAACGCCTGTTCCTGCACATGCAGACAGGCGCTGGAAAGCGGCATTTTCGCCGACCTGAAGGCGCAGGACGATAATGCCATCCGACCCATTCATGCGCTGGTAGAGCGCTTCCTATGAATATCCGTACAGTTATGATCATACTGACAGCCTTGTCGCTGTCCTCCTGTGCCAGCAGCAGCAAGGTGGATGTGCCGGACAAACAGGCCCGACTGGCTGATATCCACTATCGGCTCGGTATTGATGCTCTGGGCAAACAGGGCATGTTGCCCAAAGCGTTTCATGAATTAATCAAATCCGATGAGATTCTACCCGATCAGCCCGGAGTGCTTGATGCGCTGGCTTATGCGTGGCTGCTGCGCGGTGATATGAAAAAAGCAGAATCTTATTATCTGCGCGCCATACGCCTGCATGCAGGCGCTGCCACCTATAACAATTATGCCAATTTGCTCAATCGCATGAAACGCTTTCAGGAAGCGGAAAAAGCGGCTCGTCAGGCACTCGATGACCCGCGCTATCCCAGCCAGGATCTTGCTTTCATCAATTTGGGCGATGCGCTGCTGGGTCAGAAAAAATTCGAGCCTGCCATTGCAGCCTACCAGTCTGCCACAGTATTCAATCCGAATAACGGCATCATCAAGCTCAGAATGGCGCATGCCTACAATAAACACGGCAAACTGCGCGAAGCACGCCTGTTATATGAAACATTCCTCATCAAACAACAGGATAGCCGGGCGGCAGTTGAAGGTTTGCTCTCGGTATTGGATCAACAACAGGATAGCCGCGCCGCCGCATCGCTACTGCATCGGTTTAGCCTGCATGCCTCCGCAGCGCTGGATAAGGCATGGGCCCAGAACGAACTGGAACGACGCAAGAGCCAATGAACGAGATACCGGCATGCCCGGAAGAACAGCAGCAACAACCGACTGAACTGACAGGGCGTCAGGCGCTGCTGCACGAGATTGGTAGCAAACTCAGCCAGTCGCGCTCAACTTCCGGCGAATCCATTGAACAAGCCGTTCGTAAACTGAAACTCCGAAAAAGCCATTTGCAGGCGCTGGAAAATGGCAACTGGGACAATATGCCCGACGATGTCTATGTTCTGGGTTTCCTGCGTCAATACAGCCAATATCTGGGTGTTGACCTCTCCGATGAATTACACCGCCTGAAAAATAATCAATATGCTCTGACCAAACCGCTGACGTTCCCTGATCCGCCGGTCGCCCCATCGCGGCGCTGGGCATGGATAGCTGGCGCTGCTTTCGTGGTGCTATTTATCCTGTTCAATATCACCACTGAAAACCAATCCGTGGATAAGCAGGTTTCCGATGCAGCGCCTGCACCCGCTGCGACTGTTGAAACGACGACGGATACAGCCTCCAGCTTGCAAGCAAGCGATGCGAACGCGACTGCCGGGGATACTACTGCTCAAGCCAGCATACCCACCCCTGATCAAACCGTTGCTGAAACGCCGTCTGAGCCATCCCCTGCCGATAACAGCCCCATCAATCCAGCACCCGCAATTGATGCCGCCAGCACAGCAACACCTGGCGATGAACAACGCGCGCCAGCCGGACAGGTGACAACTGTCAGCCAACATGTCGTCCCTCAGAACAAAGCGCAAACAACGCCTGCGCCGACACCGACCGTCAATACCACCATGCACAGCTTCCGTTTTGATGCGGTGGGCTCACCCGTCTGGTTACAGATTTCCCGGCCTGATCAGTCCGACAGCGGCAAGGGCAGCTTGGTCAAAGAGGTATTACTACAGCCGGGCTTTCATACCACGATCCATGCACCAGACGAATCACTGTGGATCACTTGCGGCAATGCGCCTGCACTGCGAATCACGGTGGATGGAAACGTATTTGCCGCAGCGGGCAGCCTCGGTACTGGAAAAAAAGTTTTACGCGATTATCGTTTCAGCATTGGCCGCGATAACTAACGCGCATGGTTTGTTTCATGTTAACTTGCCATATGCGAGCATCTGCTGCATATTGCTGTGTCGCAAAATATGTTCAACTGAGGGGAGCACGTCATGACAGCCACAAACTTTCAAACCGCACGCCGTAATATGGTGAATCACCAGATTCGCTGCTGCAAAGTGCTGGATGCGAATATTCTGGATCTGATTGAATCCATGCCCAGAGAAGATTTTATCCCCGAACATGTCAGAAGTCTGGCCTATATGGAGGGGCATGTTCCGCTGCCCTGCCATCAGGAAATGCTCTCGCCGTTACAGGAAGCCAGCATTCTGCAAGCCCTGATGCTGGATGGCACCGAACGCGTGCTGGAAATCGGCACGGGCACCGGCTTTTTAACCACCATGCTGGCCATGCAGGCTGATTCGGTAGTCAGCTGTGAAATCCACCCGGAACTGGCCAAGCTGGCTGAACAAAACATCAACAATCATGGTGTCAGCAATGCCACCGTCATTCACATCAATGCCATGGATACTGATGCCGTGGCTGCCTGCGCAGCGCTTCAGGGTTCGTTCGATATAATCGTCATCGGCGCAGCAATCATGGCAGTGCCAACACATATTGAAGCGCTGTTGCACGACGGCGGCCAGATGATGGCCTTCATCGGCAAGAATCCTGCTGTTTCACTGGTTCACCGGGTCAAGGTCGGGCTGTCATGGCAGCAGAATGGTTTGTTTGAAACCTTGCTTCAGGATATGGAAGGCATGCCGGAAAAACGCGAATTCGTCTTCTGACGCACGCCACAAACCGGCAACTCACGTGAAAAAATCAGTACCCTCAGTATACGGGCTGTTTGCCCTGATGCTGATATCTGCGCATGCATACGCAGCGGATGATCAGGCTGCAATCGCCTCGGATGATAACATCCGCTTTATCGCCCTGCCCTATCTCCAGGCTTTCGATATGACCGGAAACAAAGCGACGATAGTCATCAGTCCCGAAAACAAACAAAACCTGACCGACTACCAATGGCACATCAGGGCAATATCTATTCCCGCCTATCGAGAACAAACCGGCAAACTACAGATGATCGACACCATGCAGGCATCCGGCCCCAGACTCTCTGCTCATGGCCATATCATCGTCCCCCTGCCCGCTCGCGCCGCACCGCTGAGCAGCATCGCTTTGGCGCAACAACCGTTATGGATCCATATGTTCAAGACCGGAATTTCAAACCGCACATGGCATGCGCCCGCACTCACGCCCGTGGCGGCGGCGCTGGCAATCGCCGAGCAAAAACGCCGGGCCAAACTGGCCAAACGCATGGCCGAGCGCGCCTTTTATTTCGGTTATGACACCAACAATGACGCGCTGAAATAGAGTCATCTTTTCCATGTGCATGGCGCTCAAATCCAATGCTTTGGCATAACCGCTCGCTTGAGAGGATAACAATATGATCGTACTGGCAGGTGATATCGGCGGCACCAAAACCCTGTTGCAACTGGCCGACATCGAAGCGGGTTCAAGCTGCGATGTGATCCTGGGAAAACGATATGTCAGCGCCGAATGGGAAAATCTCACGTCCATGGTGCAAGATTTCATGCAAGCAGCCCAACCCGCTCAAGCAACCGTTCAGGCAGCCTGTTTTGGCATCGCCGGGCCAGTCCATGGCCGTCATGCCCGCACCACCAATTTACCGTGGCGACTCAATGCCGATGCTATGGAGCGCGCTCTGGGCATTGCCGACATTCGTTTCATCAATGATTTTCAGGCCATTGGCTATGGCATTGACATGCTCTCTGATGATGATCTGGTCGTGCTCAATCAGGGCAATGAAGTTCAGCATGGCAATCGTGTGATTATCGGCGCAGGCACGGGCTTGGGCCAGTGTTTCATGGTCTGGCAGGGAGAGCATTACGAAGTCATCGCCTCCGAAGGTAGCCATGCCGATTTTGCCCCGACCGATGCAGAACAAATCGCACTGCTGCAATATATGCAAAAGAAATTTAATCGATGCACATGGGAATGCGTGGCCTCCGGCACCGGCATAGGCAATATTCACAGCTATATGCTCGACACTCACCCCGGCCAAGAATCTGCCGAACTGACCCGGGCGCGAAACAATGGTGACCCATCCGCCGCCATCTCTATAGCCGCCAGCAATGGCAGTGATACGCTCGCCAAACGCAGCATGGATTTATTTTGTAAGCTGTATGGCGCTCAGGCAGGCAACCTGGGGCTGACCGGATTAGCGGACGGCGGAATCTATGTGGCTGGCGGCGTAGCACCTCGCATTATCGACATGCTGAAAAATGGCCTGTTTATGCAAGGTTTTATGAACAAGGATGATCGCATGCAGGATTTACTGGCGGCGATGCCTGTGCATGTTGTCGTCAATGCAAAAGTGGGTCTGATGGGTGCGGCTGTAGTCGCCAGTCGATGTACCAACGAAAGACGCCGCAAAAAACTATAGCGTTTTCTCTACCGCCACTTCATCACAATCGGCAAAGCGGGAACAATGCACGCACACTGTCCAGATTTTATGTGGCAGACTCTCTTTGGACACGATGTTATAACCCTGCCTGGTAAAGAACCCTGTGACGTAGGTAAGTGCGAAAATTTTACTCACACCGAGGCCAGCAAGCCATTGCTCACAAGCTTCAACCAGCAGTCGCCCGATACCGTGTTGCTGACGAGCCGGATCGACAGCCAGCGAACGCACTTCGGCCAGATTCTCGGAATAAATATGCGCGCAGACCACCCCGACCAGCGTTGCGTTGTCATCCGCCACCAGAAATTCCTGCAAGTGCTGGAAAATATTATCGCGATCTCGCAGCAAAATAATATCCCTTTCAGCATAGGGCAGCAGCAATTGGTAAATCGCTTCCACATCATCAACGGTGGCATGGCGAATGTGAATCTGATGATGCACGCTTATACCAGTGCCATCTGGCCACGTTGCAACATATCAGCCGCATGTTGCAACGATTGCGCCCCCGCGCCACCCAGCATGCGGGCAATTTCGCTTTGACGCGACTGATCTTCGATGCTTTCTAAACTGGTAACGGTGCGTCCTGCTTGTTCAGACTTACGGATCACCACTTGCTGATCGGCACAGGCCGCCACCTGCGGCAGATGCGAAATCACCAGCACCTGTCTCTCTTGCCCCATGCGAGCCAGCAAGTCGCCCACGCACCAGGCCGTCTCGCCGCCAATACCGGTATCAACTTCATCAAACACAGCCAGATGCGGCATATGGGTCAAGGCACCACAACCCTTGAAGGCCAGCACCAGACGCGAAAGTTCACCGCCCGAGGCTACTGCCGCCAGTTCACGCCACGGCTCGCCCGGATTGGACATGACACTTATACCGACATAATCCCAACCCGAGGCCGACCAGTGCGCTTCGTCGTCCTTTTTCGCATCCACATCGAAACGCAGCTGCATGCCAGCCAGCGCCAGCTTGTCCAGAAATGGGCGCAACTGGCTCACCAACATTTTTCCAGCCCCCGAACGCGCTGCATGCAGCGCAGTTGCACACTGTCTGTATTGTTCAGCGGCCTGTTCCAGTTCCTGCACCAGACTCGCTTCATCCCATCCCGCAGTATCGAGCGCTGCCAGCCGGCCGCGCCAATCATCCATCAGCGTCAATAAACCTGATTCAACGCAATCATGTCGGCGCATGGCTTCATGCAGCGCCATTAAGCGTTGTTCAGACGCATGCAGCCCGGCCTCGTCAAATGGCTGATCCAGCACATTGCGCAACTCGGGCGTGACTTCACCGAGCAATGCATCCATTTGATCAATCAATACACGACTGGCATGCAGACCGGCATGAAAATCCTCGACATCGGCAATGGCATGCCCGGCCCGGGCAATCAACTCACGCACCGATGGTTCCGCTTCATCAAGCAAGGCCATAGCTTCAGCTGCGGCCTGCTGAATGCGGCCATGATGCCGCCCTGCATCCACCTCATCCTGCAATGCATCGGCCAGAGCTTCATCAATATCCAGCGCTTCCAGCCGGTTCAATTGTTCACGCATCCAGTCGGCTTGCTGTTCGCTTTCGCCGCGCTGGCTATGCAATGACTGCAAGCGGGATGCAAGCTGTTTCCACTTGCCAAATGCTTCGCGGACATCCTGCAACAGCGATACCGGCACGCGTGCATCAAGCAATTGCTGCTGCACGCTCTGCTGCATCAGTGACTGGTGTTCATGCTGACCATGCATATCGAGGCAAATCAAACCGACCTGCTGTAAGGTTTTCAGCGCCACCGGTACGCCATTGATAAAGCTGCGCGAGCGCCCTTCTGCCGTAACGATGCGGCGTAGAATCAGTTCATCATCCACGTCAATATCGGCGCTTTCCAGCAGCGCAACCAACTGCGCATCCAGACCATCCCACACCGCCGTCACCTCGGCCTTTTGCGCCCCGTGGCGTACCCAGTCCGCACTGGCCCTGGCTCCGAACACCGCCCCCAGCGCATCACCCAACATGGATTTTCCCGCCCCGGTTTCACCCGTAAATACGGTCATACCTTCAGCCAGTTCGAGGTGCACCTGTTCAATAAGAGCAAATTGTTTTACTGTAAGAGATGTAAGCATTTTTATTCCTTAAAAAACAAGACAATAGCCACAGATAAACACGGATGAACACAGATAAAACCACCTATTAGAATCATAACCTTGATCTGCCTTTGACTTCATCTGTGTTTATCTGCGTCCATCTGCGGTTCCTTCCGCCTTTGATTCTAGTCCACCTCAAGCTGGCCAGCCCAGTGCAGCTTATTTCTGAGCACCTCGAAATAATTCCTGCCCGGCAAATAGACCAGCGAAATCACCC
>CAZDFL010000029.1:0-1477 GCA_964504835.1 uncultured Zetaproteobacteria bacterium | reverse complement strand
TTTCTGAGCACCTCGAAATAATTCCTGCCCGGCAAATAGACCAGCGAAATCACCCCATTCTTGCGCACGATCGCACAATCACCCTGCTGCACTTGTAACAGCTCTTCACCATCCAGATTCAAGGCTGCGCCAAAACGGGATTCAACCAGTTTTAATTCAATCACATCCTCGGCAGGCACCACAATCGGACGGTTGGATAGCGAATGCGGACACACCGGCACGACACTAATCGCATTCACGGACGGGTGAACAATCGGCCCCCCCGATGACAGAGCATAGGCAGTGGAGCCGGCAGGCGTGGCCAGAATCAAGCCATCGCCACGCATACGAAACACAAACTGTCCCTGCACGGTCATTTCAAAACCAATCATACGAGGCACGGCACTGCGTTCCAGCACCACATCATTCATCGCACTGCCCTCAGCGACTTTGACACCATCGCGCCACACTTCGACATGCAGGGAAAAGTGCCGCGTGGTTTCCAGATGACCGGCCAGAATCTGCTCCATCACTTCGAACATGCTGCCAATCGGCGTATCGGTAAGAAAGCCGACGCGACCCAGATTAATGCCGAGCATCGGCGTATCGGAATCAATAAAATGGCGGGCCGCGTGCAGTAAGGTGCCATCACCACCGATGACTATCATCAGATCAACCGTACCAGGCATCGCCGCAACCGGGATCTGGTCACAATAGTCCGGGCAGCCGGTATCCGGCGTCAAATTCTGATCGACAAACACGATCAAGCCCTTATTGATCAACCAGCCATACAGCTCGCTCAACAAGGCGCAAGCACGTGCATCATTCGGTTTGATACTCAGACCAACAGACTTCACCGGCTAGCCTCCCCAGCCTTTGGGTTGCAAGTGGCACTGGAAGCACTGTCCATTTTTAATATGCCCTTGCGGCTGCGGAGATATGCCATCTGCACCATGACAGCCCATGCACGCAGCTCTGCTCGTCACCGTACGATGTGTTTCATCGGCCGGAACCGGTTTGGTTTTGCGCTCACTAGAGCCCAGTACCAATACCAGTACAACGGCTGCGATAATGCCAAGAAATATCAGATCGCGTTTGCCCGGCTGCCATTTCAATTTTTGCTGATCAGTCATTTTTTCTCCTAACAGGTCTGCTTGTTGCATGTCATTGGTTGAACCCGGCCATTCTGGCCGATTCGCCATTGGTATTCCATATCAAATACAACTGCAATACTTTTGTTTTTTTTGCAGGCGCTGCTAGCTTGCCCCACCCATCGGAACCATTGCCCGATTAAACTGATACCAAGAGGATACTATTATGAACGTTGATCAACATTTGAAAGTTGCCCAGTGGCATATCGAACAGGCACGCCTGCATGCAACCACCCAGCATACCTGTGGCTGCCCGGTAAACGATCACTACCAGAAAATCATTGATGAAGTCGAAGCTGGCAAAATCGAAGAAGAACTGGCCTGCTCAATCGATTAATAAAACGATT
>CAZDFL010000028.1:0-14300 GCA_964504835.1 uncultured Zetaproteobacteria bacterium | reverse complement strand
CGGTATTATCCCATACTTTTTCGCTGGCTGAAGAAGAAGGTAATCATCCGCAGTTGTTTGCTATTGTGGATACGCGCAAACAGGCGCGCATGCTGCAACATGAGCTGGATCGTTTTCCGCTTGATATGGAGGTCAATGTGGTTGTGCCAACTGAATTCTATGGCGCTTATGTTGCCCACGCTTCCTATTTGATGTATCACGCCAATTCGCCACAAGTGTATGATATGCATCGCTCGCTACGCTATTTGCTGGACAGCCTGATGAGCGATAGCAGTAATGAAAGTGTGCCGTTAAAACTCGATACCATCAGCATGTCCGATCATAGTCTATCCGAGCTAACGGCAATGGATGCAACGACTTTGTTTGCCAGCCTGCTGGAGCAGAATATGATCTGGCTGGGTTTCCGCATCGACCCATCCATCGTGGGCAAGGCATTGCGCCCTAATCCGGTCATGCGCCTGTTTCCCCGACGTCATGATTTCCAGTGTTTGCGCCAGCTTGAACTAAAGCTCAATCCGTTGGGGCATCCGGAAACCCGCCAGATTTGGGAAGAGTACAGAGATAATGTGATTGAACTGGTCGTGATTCGCCTGCACTAAGGCTTACAAAACCAAGCACTTACGTGTTTGGTTTTGGCGACCTGTCCATGGGTCACACGGGTACTCTGAGTTTTTCAGAGTATCCATAGTAAAGGCAATGTCCGATCTGTGATATCCAGTGCCCGCATCTCGTCATGCAGATGCTTTCTGGTCAGCGGAATTTCATCGAGGAATTGCGTTTTTCCATCGCGGTAAGCCAGCCGGGCAAAGATGCCGATGGCTTTGATGTGGCGCTGTAGCGCAGTCATACGTAAGGCGTAATGCCAGTCGTCGAAATCGCTAAACGCTTCAGCCAGGCGTTCAGGCAAGGCCTCAAAAAATATCCGGCTCCAGTGTCGGCGTTCTTGTTCCGGATAATCCTGATAACAATCGTACAGCAGTGAAGCCAGGTCATAAGTGACAGGCCCCATGACAGCATCCTGATAATCGATTTGCCCCAGCGAACATGAACTCGCAGGTAACATCAGGTTGCGGCTGTGATAATCCAGATGAACCGGCACGCGCGGCAATGCTGCCAGTCGATTCAGGACACCGCTCAGGGCGGCATAAAATGATTCGCGCTCATTCGCGTTCGGCGACATGGCTGCCACGCGAGGCAGATACCAGTCCAGATACAAATCGCATTCACGCTGCATGCGGGCCACATCAAACAGCGGCAGTTCAACGGGCGGGGTTGATGCCTGCAACAGGTTTAACTGGCGCAGGGCATCATCAAACAGCGGCTGCATATCACCGCCGGATGCTCGATATGTTGCCCATGTCTCATCGCCTAAATCTTCCAGCAGCAGAAAGCCCTGTTGTTGATCTTCCGCTTCAAGCTGTGATACGCGCAACCCGGCTTGTTCAAACCAGTTGCGCACAGCCAGAAAGGGGCGCACATCCTCATGCGGAGGCGGCGCATCCATCAGCACAAACTGTGTATCGGCTGTTTTTACTCTGAAATAGCGTCGGAATGAGGCATCGCCAGCCAATGGCTTTATTTCAAATGTACTTCCAAATTGCTGTTGTAACCAGAGCTGACGTCTTTCTGCCCTCTCTTCACCGGACACGTTTCAAAAAGCCTTTTAACTTCAGTGTTGCATCAATTTTCTGCTGGGCTGTTTCAGCCGCTGTTCTGGAATCATAAGGTCCTGCATAAAGCCTGTACCATTGGCCTTTATCGCTCAGATCCACCATCTGAACCTGCGTGAGAAAGCCTGCATGTTCCAGTTTCCCGCGCATCGTCATGGCATCGGCTTCGGTGCGAAATGAGGCCAGTTGGATTCGATAGCTGGTACCTGGATACTGCTGAGCTGGTGTCGGGGCGGCATTTGCAGTGCCATGGGGTGGCGGTTCAATCGCTGCTGTTACTGCCGCAACCTGTTGCTCACCTGCCGGCTTCTTAGCCTGTTGTGGCTTCACATGAATGGCGGCTTTAGGCACATCGGGTACAGGTGCAGGCGTTACCGACTGTTTGGGCAGTTCCTTATAAAACGTCAGTTCGCCCACTTTGGTATGCGCATCCTGTTCAGCTTTCATTTTCCACTGTGCGGCCAAATCCTGCAATGTTTCATTTTTTGCCTGCAATAACCTGTTTTCGGCTACCTGCGCCGCCAGTTTTGCTTCAATCACATCTGCATCGGTTTTGTTGCCGGTCTGCTTGATATCACCTGTACCCAGCCAGTAGCCGCCGCTAAAACACAGCCCTGCAATCGCGACAATACCAATCGCATTCAGCATCGAACCCGAACTCGATCCGGACTCGGCATGTGTGCTCGCCTTCACTTGTGCAAAATCCTGCTTCGCCATGGGCTACTCCTGCTCTCGTTTGATTATAGCAGAAAAACAATTCATCACATGCGCTCCGGTGCAGATACGCCCAGAATCGATAATGCATTGCTGATCACCTGAGCGACCGCTCTGATCAGTACAATCCGTGCATCAGTCAGGCCGGCATCCCCGGTGACCACTTTGTGTTTGTGGTAAAAACTGTGAAAGTCAGCCGCTAATCGCATCACATAGGTTGCCACCCGATAGGCTTCCAGCTGACTGGCTGCTTTCTTGAGCATATCCGGATAAGCCAGCATATGCGCGATCAGGCGCTGTTCTTCATGCGAGGTCAATACCGATACGTTCACATCATCGGCATTGGCAATCGCAACACCCTCTTCAGCTGCCTTACGCAAAATCGCGGCAATGCGCGCATGGGCGTATTGAACATAATAGACCGGATTCTCGTCGTTCTGTTTTTTGGCTGCTTCCAGATCGAAATCCAGCTGGCTCTCCACCCGGCGGGTCATGAAATTAAAACGCACGGCATCGGAACCGACTTCATCGACCACTTCGCGCAGAGTCACAAATGTACCGGCCCGTTTGGACATTTTTACCGGCTTGCCATCGCGGGTCAGGTTGACCATCTGAACGAGCAACACATCCGGCTGCGCTTCTGTCTGGATCAGTGCCTTCATGGCCGCCTGCACACGGGCGACATAGCCGCCGTGATCGGCGCCCCAGATATCTATCATGCGGCTAAAACCGCGCTGGTGTTTGTCAAAATGGTAGGCAATATCGGCGGCAAAATAAGTGGCCGTACCATCCTGCTTGGCCAGCGGGCGGTCTACATCATCACCGAAATCGGTGGTGCGGAATAATAATTGTTCTACCGGCTTGTAATCAGATATTTCCTTGCCTTTGGGTGGCGGCAAGGTGCCCGTATAAACCACGCCATCAGCCTGTAATCGCTTGATCAGTTCGGTAACGCTACCGCTGCTGTGCAAGCCCTGTTCTGAGAAATAGATATCGAACCCAATGCCGATGGCGTCCAGGTCAGCACGGATCATGGCCATATTGCCATCAATGGCCAGCTGCCCAATTAATTTTTCACGTTCACTTGCATGCATGGCCAACAGCGTTTGATAATCGTTGGATGCCAATATATCGCGGGCAATTTCCACAATATAATCACCGGGGTAGGCCGATTCCGGAAACGAAATCGTTTCCCCCTCCAGTTCCCGCATTCTCAACCAGACGCTGTTTGCCAGTACACCAATCTGCGCACCGGCATCATTGATATAATATTCGCGTTGTACATCGTGACCAACTGCACTCAAGACATTGGCCAGCGCATCGCCGACCACTGCGCCGCGTCCGTGACCGACATGCATCGGACCGGTCGGATTGGCCGAAACGAATTCCAAGTTGATTTTTTCCGATTCGCCGGACTGGGACACCCGGCCGTATTGTTCGCCGGCCTTGATAATGTTTTTTAGCGCCACCGCCTCGCTGGCCTGCTGTAAACGGATGTTGATAAAACCTGGGCCGGCAATCTCCGCCCCCTCAACCGCTTCGGGCCACTGGACGATTTCAAGAATACGCGCTGCGATCTGCTGCGGGCTCTGCTTCAGCACGCGCGCCAGCGGCATCGCCACATTGGCGGCATAATCGCCATGTTCTTTCTGTTTGGGGCGGTTCAGGATCACCTGCGGTGCTTGCGCCCCCGGATGATCTGCCAGCAATTTTTCCAGTGCTGTACTGAGTGCCTGTTCCAGTGCCTGTTTCACATCACGCTCCGCATACATTCAAAAGTCGGCGCATGGTAACCGCCTTCAATCAATCTTTCACGGGGCAAGCAAGCATTCGGGGCTATGGGTTATCATACACCTCGATGAAGTAGTAATTTTTGACGATATTCTTCGGGGTCTTTGGTTTGCGTCATTGCGCCTCCGCGCGGGAACAGCGCATCATATAAACGCGATACCCAGAAACGCAGTGCAGCCAGCCTGAGCAATAATGGCAGGGCTTCATGCTCATCTTTCTGCAATGAGCGCGTGGACTCGTAGCCTGCCAGAAATGCATTGATGCGGGATTGATCATCACCCGAAAGTATCACGGCCTGTGCATTGATCGAGATGGCGATATCCATAGCCAGTGCAGCATCATGGGCATAATAGAAATCAATAATGCCCGATACCTGATCGCCTTCAAACAGGATATTATCAACAAATAAATCGCCGTGAATCACGCCGCACGGCAATAAATCGAAGGCACAGGAAGACTGGAACGCCAGTTCACCGGACAACAGGTCGGCCGCTTCCTGTCCATACCGTGCTGCGGTGGGTTCCAGTACGGCATTTATTTTCTCAGCCAGCCAACCTGCTCCGGTCGGATTACTACGATGTTGATCGAAACCTGAGCCGGCCAGATGCAATTGCGCCAACGATTTCCCGGACGTAAACAACTGTGATTCAGTCAGATTATCCAGTGTTTTACCCGCCAGGCAGGACACAATACAGCCCTGTTTACCCTCACACTCAAACAACAATGCGCCATCGCGGCGCGCCATAACATCCGGGCAGGAAAGCCCGTTTGCCGCCAGATATTTCATCAGGTGCATAAAATACGGCAACTCCTCCGCTTCCATGCGTTCAAAAATGGTCAGCACATAGCGCGTTGTCTGGCTGCCGGTTTTGACATCGATGAAGAAATTACTGTTTTCGATGCCGGCGGCAATGCCTTCAAATTCAGCCAGTGACCCCAGTGAATAGTCGCTCAGAATATGCTCAATTTGCGGTTGGGTGAGTTCAGTGTAAACGGACATGGTTCGCAATCATAGCCACTACTGAACTGCTGTCAGCATTGCAATCCGGCAACAATACCTGCGGCATTGTTTGGTCAGCATTCAACCGTTAGCGTTCGCGGCCTTATTTTGTAACATAGTGGCAAGGTGGATATGGATAAAATTATCATTCAGGGCGGCGTGCCATTATCAGGCAGCATCGAAGCCAGTGGTGCGAAAAATGCGGCGTTGCCGTTGCTGGCTGCGGCCATTCTGGTCGATGGTCCGGTGGTTTACCGTCGCATTCCGCATTTACGGGATATCTCCACCATGATGACGTTACTGGCATGGCAGGGTGCGGATGTCGAATACGATGATCAGCACTGTCTGCACGTCGATACCAGGCCAGCCGATAAATCGGAAGCTCCATATGAATTGGTTAAAACCATGCGTGCATCTTCGTTGGTGCTGGGGCCGTTACTGGCTCGCTTTGGCCGGGCCAAGGTGAGTCTGCCCGGTGGTTGTGCTATTGGTGCGCGTCCGATTGATATGCATTTGAAAGGTTTGACGGCGATGGGTGCCACCATTGAAGTGGAGCAGGGCGATATCGTTGCGCATGTGGATGGCGGGCTTAACGGGGCCCATATCGTGTTTGATCAGGTTACTGTGACTGGCACCGAGAATCTGATGATGGCAGCGGTATTGGCCAAAGGTATTACCATTCTCGATAACGCAGCCAGAGAACCGGAGATTGTCAATCTGGCAGATTCACTTCGTAATCTCGGCGCTGATATTGAAGGCGATGGCAGTAACCGGATTACCATTCAGGGCGTGGAGCGCCTTGACGGGGGTGAAATGATCACCATAGCCGATCGCATTGAAACGGCTACCTATCTGGCTGCCGGACTGATTACCGGCGGTGATGTCACGGTGACCGGTGTTGAGGCGAATACCCTTGAAGCATTTTTGGCACGTGTGAAGGATACCGGCGCACTGGTTGAAACGGGTGCGAATTTTATACGCTGCAAGGCGAATGGACGATTAAAGGCGGTGGATATCCATACCCTGCCGCATCCGGGTTTCCCGACCGATTTGCAGGCGCAGTTTATGGCCATGATGACGCTGGCGGAGGGTTCCAGCGTGATTCGCGAAACAATTTTTGAGAATCGCTTTATGCATGTGCAGGAACTGGCGCGCATGGGCGCGGATATCAGTCTGGATGGCAATACGGCGGTGGTGCACGGGCAAGAGCGCATTTCCGGTGCGCCGGTGATGGCGACAGACCTGCGAGCTTCGGCATCGCTGGTGCTGGCGGGTCTTGCGGCGGAAGGTGAAACGGCTGTATCGCGAGTCTATCATATTGATCGTGGTTATGAGCGCATAGAAGAAAAACTGGGTAAGCTGGGCGCGCGCATTGAGCGTCATAGCGTTAGTGAAAACTGGATGCAGGGGGCACGCTTCAATGCATGATTCGAGACCGTTAACGATTGCTTTATCGAAAGGCCGTATTTTGGAGCAGACGCTGCCACTATTGGCTGCTGCCGGCCTGAGGCCTGCTGAAGATGTGCAGAAAACGCGCAAACTGATGGTGGGCGGTGATTTTAACGGGCAGGACGTACGTTTTCTGATTATTCGCGCTGCTGATGTCTGCACCTATGTAGAACAGGGTGCTGCCGATCTGGGTATTGCCGGGCGTGATTCATTGCTGGAATATCGACCGCATGTGTATGAGCCGTTGAACTTGAATATTGGCCGCTGCCGTCTGTGCGTATGCGGGCCGGAAGCGCTGGTCAATGCCGGTGCGCCGGAGCGGGGTAGCCGGATCCGGGTGGCGACCAAATATGATCATCTGGCAACGGAATATTTTTTGTCGCAGGGTGTACAGGCTGAGATTATTCATTTGTACGGTTCGATGGAACTGGCGCCGTTGGTGGGTATGGCCGAACGCATTGTTGATCTGGTCGAAACCGGCGGCACTTTGCGCGCCAATGGCTTGATAGAAGAGACGACACTGTGCGATATTTCAAGTCGTCTGATTGCCAATCCAGCCAGCTTCGCTACGCGCAGAGAACAGATTCAGGCGATTGTTGAAGGGCTGCGTCAGGCAGTCGAAAAGAACGATTATAAATAGAGTAGGATACAAACATGAGTAAAATTCTTCGACTGGATTCACAAGAGGCTAGATTTTCCGAGCATCTCGATGCGTTGCTGTCGCGCGAGGCCGATACTGGCGATGATGTGCAAAGTCTGGTGGCTGGCATTCTTGCCGATGTAAAAATGCGCGGCAATGCAGCCCTGTGTCAATATACCGAGCGTTTTGACGGCTGGGCCTGTACCGGCGACTCTATCGAAATTACGCCCGAGCGTATGCTGGATGCCTGGAACAATGTGTCGGACATGGATCGAGAAGCGCTACAGTTGGCAGTGGATCGCATCCGCGCTTATCACGAACACCAGAAACAGGAAGATTGGGAATATACCGATGGAATCGGTATGACGCTGGGGCAGCGTATTACGCCGCTGGATCGGGTCGGTTTGTATGTGCCCGGTGGCAAGGCTGCATATCCGTCATCCGTGTTGATGAACGCCGTGCCTGCCAACGTGGCCGGGGTGGAAGAAATCGTCATGGTGGTGCCGACGCCGGGCGGTGAAATCAATGAACTGGTTCTGGCGGCTGCGCACGTATCCGGTGTGCAGCGCGGCTTTGCCGTTGGTGGTGCGCAAGCGGTGGCGGCGCTGGCTTATGGCACTGAAACCATCCCTGCTGTCGATAAAATTGTCGGGCCGGGTAATAAGTTTGTGGCGGCTGCGAAACGTCAGGTGTTCGGCACTTGCGGCATTGATATGATTGCCGGCCCGTCTGAAATCGTGGTGGTGGCGGATACCGGCAATCCGGCCTGGATTGCAGCGGATTTCTTGTCGCAGGCCGAGCATGATGAGGCGGCACAAAGTATTCTTATTTCCACTGATAAACATTTACTGGCTCAGGCCGCAGAGGCCATTGAAGCGCATCTGGCAGTATTGCCGCGCGCTGCGATTGCGCGTGCTTCGGTCGAAACACACGGTGCGCTAATTCATGTGCAGGACTGGGATGAGGCGGCGGAAGTGGTCAATATCATCGCCCCCGAGCACTTGGAACTGGCGCTGGAAAATCCGGATGACATATTACCGGCCATCAAGCATGCCGGGGCGATTTTTATCGGCCATTTTGTACCGGAGGCGCTGGGCGATTATATCGCTGGCCCAAATCACGTCCTGCCGACCAATCGCACGGCGCGATTCTCCAGCCCGCTTGGTGTTTATGATTTCCAGAAACGCAGCAGCCTGATTCGAGCCACCCGCGCAGCAGTCGAGAAGATCGGCCCAGCCGCCGCCCATCTGGCGCATCGCGAAGGTTTGCAGGCGCACGCGCTGACGCTGGAACTGCGCCTGAAAGACAAGCTATGATCCGTAGTGATATCAAGGCGTTGAGTGCCTACCATGTGCCGGACAGTTCCGGCATGATTAAACTCGATGCCATGGAGAACCCATTTTCCCTGCCTGATGACTTGCGCGACCAATGGCGCGAAGTGCTGGCGAAAGTCGAGATCAACCGTTATCCGGACGCTGATATGGCACAACTGCGCAGGCAGATTGCCGCCCATGCCGGCGTCAATGCAGATCAGATTTTGCTGGGTAATGGCTCCGATGAAATTATTCAGATGGTTCTGCTTACCGTTTGCGCTGGCGCCTGTGTGGTGCCTGCGCCGACATTTGTGATGTATGATCTGATTTCGCATTGGTTAAAACGGCCAGTGGCTTCGGTTCCTCTGTCTGTTGATTTTCATCTGGATGCCGATCAATTCCTGCAGGTTTGCGCCCGTGAGAAGGCGGAAGTCGCATTTCTGGCCTGTCCGAATAATCCAACCGGTAATCTGTGGCCGGAAGCAACGATTCGCAAAATTGCTGAGGGCTTTAATGGTCTACTGGTCATTGATGAAGCCTACGGCCCATTTTCAGAGCGCACACATACCCACCTGCTTGCCAAAAATGTAATGATATTACGCACCTTTTCCAAACTGGGCTGGGCCGGTTTGCGACTGGGTTACCTGATCGGTGAAGCCGAACAAATTGCACAGATGAACAAGGTGCGAATGCCCTATAATATCAATGCGCTGACGCAAGGCTCTGCCTCATTCCTGCTGGATCATTTTGACGTATTCGAACAGCAGGCCGCCGAGATCAAGGAAGAGCGCGAACGGGTAATGGCAGCACTATCCGCTATAAATGTAGTGACCGCTTTCCCATCGCAAACCAATTTTATCCTGCTGCGCGTACCTGATGCCGAT
Organism: uncultured Zetaproteobacteria bacterium; assembly: GCA_964504835.1. Taxonomy (GTDB): domain Bacteria; phylum Pseudomonadota; class Zetaproteobacteria; order Mariprofundales; family Mariprofundaceae; genus Mariprofundus. The sequence continues at coordinate 4,839 of CAZDFL010000028.1, read as the reverse complement.
GCAGTGTTCGAGGACTTGAAGCGGCACGGCATTCTGATCAAGAACATGAACAGCGCACGCGGCTTGCTTGCCAACTGTCTGCGCATCACGATTGGCAACAAAGCGGAAAATGATGCAGTGCTAAAAGCACTGGGGGAGATTCTGATATGAGTCCTGAGATACAACATCGAACAGCAAACATTGAACGCAGCACCAAAGAGACATCCATCAAACTGAGCCTTGATCTGGATGGCACAGGTCAGGCTGATCTGAATTCATCGATTCCGTTTCTTGATCACATGCTGGAGCAGATTGCCCGCCACGGCCTGGTTGACCTGAGCGTTGCCGCGACCGGCGACCGCGAGATTGATGATCACCACACAGTGGAAGATATTGGTATCTGCCTCGGCGAAGCGCTGTGTGAGGCCATTGGCGACAAGGCGGGTATTGTGCGCTACGGCCATGCCTATGTGCCGTTGGATGAAGCGTTATCACGCGTCGTGCTCGATTTTTCCGGTCGTCCCGGTCTGGAATATCATATTGATTTCCCCAAGGAAACGGTAGGCGGATTCGATATTGATCTGTTCAAAGAATTCTTCCAGGCAGTGAGCAATCACGGACACATCACCCTGCATATCGATGCCCTGCGCGGCGGCAATAACCACCACATCATCGAAACCGTATTCAAGGCATTCGGTCGCGCCCTGCGCATGGCGGCCGCATCCGACCCGCGTCAAAGCGGGATTCCATCAACCAAGGGAGCGTTGTAATCACAAAGACGCAAAGGCACAAAGAGTTTGAATAGGTTTTCTTTGTGGCTCTGTGACGTCGTGGTGAATATTTGCATATGATAGGATTAATCAACTATGGCATGGGGAACCTGCATTCGGTGGCCAAGGCTTTGGAGAAAGTCGGGGGTTCGGTTGAACTGGTCAGCGATGCCGAGAAATTAAACAGCTATGACCGCATCGTATTGCCCGGCGTCGGTGCGTTCCGTGATTGCATCGGCGCGCTGAAAGATACCGGTATGGATGCGGCGCTGAAAGATGTGTTGGCTTCCGGCACGCCGTTTCTTGGCATCTGCCTCGGCATGCAGGTATTGATGGATGTATCGTATGAATTCGGTCGATATCCCGGACTGGGCCTGATTCCCGGCGCAGTCAAACCATTCCCCGAACAGCATTCCGAACGCGGTTTCAAGATTCCGCACATGGGCTGGAATGATGTGGTATTTTCATCAGAAAAAACACCGCATCCGGTGCTGGCACCACTGGCTGACCAACAGGTTTACTATGTGCACTCCTTCTACTGTATGCCTGAGAACCCTGAACATTTGTTGGCGGCTTGTTCTTATGGTGATTTTCCTTTCGCCGCCGCTATCGGGCGTGATAATATCGTAGCGGTTCAATTCCACCCCGAAAAATCACAGCGTGCAGGATTAGCGCTGCTGGAGGCATTTCTGCAATGGCAACCGTAAATACATTTGAACTGATCCCCGCGATTGATCTGAAAGGCGGCCACTGTGTCCGCCTCAAACAGGGGCGCATGGATGATGCGACCGATTATGGCGATGATCCGGCAGCGATGGCGGCGCACTGGCAGTCGCTTGGTGCAAAGCGATTGCATGTTGTCGATCTGGATGGTGCCTTTGCCGGCAAGCCAGCCAACCGCGAAGCTATTCGGGCAATTTGTGCTGAAATGAAGATTCCCGTCCAACTTGGCGGTGGACTGCGTGATTTGTCGATGATCGAGGGTACGCTGAACCTGGGTGTGCAGCGTGTGATTCTTGGTTCTATTGCGATTTCCGATCCCGTCATGGTGACTGAAGCCTGCCGTGCATTTCCGGGGCAGGTTTGTGTAGGCATTGATGCGAAGGCCGGTATGGTGGCTGTGCATGGCTGGGATGATGTGACCGATGTGCGCGCCGTGGATTTGGCGCATCAGTTTGAAAATGCTGGCGTAGCCGCCATTATCTATACCGATATTGCGCGCGACGGCATGCTCACCGGCCCCAATATCGAAGAGACGGTCAACCTGGCTCGTGCTATTTCCATTCCGGTGATTGTGTCCGGCGGTGTAGCGCGATTGGCCGATGTCAAAGCCTGTGCCACGCATGCCAATACCGGCATATGCGGTGCGATTACCGGTCGTGCCATTTATGAAGGCTCGCTCGATTTTGCAAAAGCCATGGCTGCGTTGAAATGACTATCCGTTCATCTGATGGTTCATCGTAGTGTTATCTAAACGCATTATCCCCTGCCTCGATGTGGCGCACGGACGCGTGGTCAAGGGCGTGCAATTTGTCGATATCATTGATGCCGGCGACCCGGTAGAGGCAGCCATCAAATATGACGAGCAAGGAGCCGATGAGCTGACCTTTCTCGATATCCGTGCCAGCCATGAGAGCCGCGATACGCTGTATCACATGGTCACCGAAGTGGCCGAACATGTGTTTATGCCACTGACTGTTGGCGGTGGCGTTAAGGCGCTGGCTGATATTGAGAATCTTCTGCATGCCGGGGCGGATAAGGTATCCATCAATACTGCGGCAATTTTCACGCCGGAACTGGTGAAAGATGCGGCAGAGCGTTTTGGCTCGTCTACGATTGTGGTAGCTGTCGATGCCAAGGCTGTCGATGATCACTGGGAATGTTTCACGCATGGCGGCAGGAAGCCAACAGGGTTGAATGCGGTGGACTGGGCCAAGCGTATGTCCGATTACGGGGCCGGAGAGATTCTGCTGACCAGCATGGATGCCGATGGTACCAAGGATGGATACGATATTCCGCTTACCCGCGCCGTATCCGATGCAGTCACGGCCAATGTGGTGGCATCCGGCGGTGTTGGTACGCTGGAGCATTTGGCCGCGGGTTTGCAAGAAGGCAAAGCCAATGCCGTATTGGCCGCTTCGATTTTCCATTTCGGCACCTTTACCATCCAGGAAGCCAAAGCTCACCTGGCATCGCAAGGAATTCCTGTCCGTACCCTTGTCTAGAAAAGCGGTGATTTATGCTTGAGATGACAGTTTATTTCAACGGCCATTCGCTGTTTCTGTCAGCAGTCACGCAGCTTTCTGCTATTGTAAGCGGCATGACTGCGTGCCGTATATTCAACTGCCCTTTTGAGTGCTGATGCGCCGTAGTCTTGTACTGCTTTGTGGTTGCCTGTTAGCCGGCCTGCTTCATTTGATTGCTGGAAGTGTTGCGATTTACGCAGGGGAATCTCTAAAGGCTGGTATTCATGATATGAAAGCAGCCTATATTTTTAACTTCATTCGTTTTACCGACTGGCCTGATTCCGAAACAGAGCAGGGAATCAACCTGAAAGTGGTTGATGCCAATCAAGTCGGCTCCGTGCTACAAGCAATTACAGGTGAACCGGTTGCGAAGCGCATTGCATTGCATGTCGATACCTGTTCAAATGATACGTGTTTACGCCAGGCTAGCGCTATTTTTATCGGAAAATCATCCGACGATTACAGGCGTTTGCTGGCGATGTTCGACCGACGCCCGGTTCTGACTATTTCAGATGTCCCCGGTTTCGCCAGGCATGGTGGCATGATCGAAATGCGATATGAAAGCAAAAAACTCACTTTTATCGTCAATATTCAGGCAGTTCGTCGAGCGGGCCTGTATATCAGTGCGCAATTGTTGCAACTCGGTGAAACCATTGGGAGAGAACATGAGTAGAAACACTTCTACCACGATTCAGCGCCAGCTACAGCTGTTTCTGATGATCATACTATCGCTCACTGTACTGATTATGGGCGGCATCTGGATCGCATATAACCAGGTGCTGCATGAAGAGGAAGCGGTGCGCATGCTTACGGTTGAAGGTGATATGATCGGGGCAGCAGCGCGCCCGGCGCTTATGTTTAACGACCGGCGCATGGCTACCGAACTGTTATCGAACATCCAGTTTGATTCCGATATATCGATAGTGAAACTATTCAAGCCGGACGGTTCGACACTGTTTACTTATGTGGCCGAAGGGAGTTCAGCAGCGGTAGCCAGGGCAGTATTCCAATCGCAGCAAAACATTCGTTTTGAGAATGGGCGTCTGCAACTCTATCGGGTTGTTGAACATAAAGGCGACGTAGTTGGCATCGTCTATCTGGAATCGCGACTGGATCACCTGAAAGAGGTTCGCAATGGCGGCTTGGTTACGGTTGTGATTGTAATGGCATCCTGCCTGTTGCTGGGCTTACTGCTTGCCTCACGGCTACAGAAAAAAATTGTTACGCCCATTAGGGAAGCGCTGATTAAAGGGTGGTTTTAACAGCCCTGCACACATTCCCGATTTTTTCAAAAAACTATTGTTGCTCGCCCATCTTTTATCGTCTCTATTTGATATTTCATTCACCATTCTGGCGGCATTGCCATATTTTAGGCAGACCACGCCCTTAAACCCCCACCAATTGTCGTCTAAGCATGTACAAATTGGCTAACCCAACGAGCAGGTTCACTTGTGATGCATTTTTTTCAAGGCCACGATACCGAACCTTCTGGAAACCGAACTGCCTTTTGATGACTCTGAACACATGCTCTACTCGCGCTCTCACAGAGGATTGTTTCCGATTACGTTTTCGCTGACTGCGTGACAGGTTTCGATTGCCTTTTCGTTTATCGTTTACATACCAATGTATCCCCATCTGCCGTGCCCCACGCCTGTATGAATCGCTGCTATAACCGGCATCGGCAAAGATAACCTGATCATCTTCACGTAGTAATTTCGGGAGTTCGGTTATATCAGCCACATTGGCTGGCGTAACCGTAACGCTATGAACTGCACCAGAATCAACATCTGCGCCTATATGGGTTTTCATTCCGAAAAACCATTGATTGCCTTTGCGGGTCTGAT
>CAZDFL010000027.1:0-14683 GCA_964504835.1 uncultured Zetaproteobacteria bacterium | reverse complement strand
CAGACACCTGTGCGACAGGCAGGCGCTCGCCATTGCGGATGCGTGATATTGCATCCGCCTTACCCTTTCCCGCCACCATAATCAGACAACGACGCGCCGCATTGAGTACAACATATCCCATACTGACCCGTTCGGGTGGCGGTTTGGGGGAATTGTATACAGGAACCGCCAGACGCTGATCTTCCAGCGCGGGATTGCCGGGAAACAGGCTGGCCGTATGACCATCTTCGCCAATGCCCAACAATACCAAATCCATCACCGATGCATCGGCCAGTAGCGCCGCATAGCGCGCTGCCGCAAGCTCAGAGCCCAGTTCGGCATCCATGCGATGGATTTGCGACGATGGAATAGACACATGATTCAATAACGCTTCATCGGCCATGCGATCATTGCGTTCGACATCGCCAATCGGCAAACAGCGCTCATCACCAAACCAGACATGCACGTTCGTCCAATCCACATCCGCATCGCGCAGCAGTTCATAACAGCGTTTCGGGGTCGTACCGCCAGCCAGAACCCAATGAAACACACCGCGTTCGGCAATCGCCGATGCCGCAGCTTTCACGACGGCATCGGCGGCATACTGCGCCACGCCTTCTGCATCGGCGCATGGGTGGGTGTTCATATCCACCTGAGTAGAATCAGTCATCAGCTGGTTTGATGGCGTGGCCGCCGAAACCGGCGCGTTGGGCATTGACGATTTTGCCTGCGAATGCATCGGTCTGACGACTGCGGAATCGCATCTGCAAGGCCAGCGTCATCACCGGCGTCGGGATACCCAGATCAATCGCTTCATTGGCTGTCCAGCGCCCTTCTCCGGAATCATCCATCCAGTCGGACAGGGATGAGAGATCGCCATCGGCTTCCAGTGCATCGCCGGTCAGATCCAGCAACCATGAACTGACCACAGAACCATGCTGCCAGACACGTGAAATCTGGTGCATATCCAGATCGAATTCTTCTTTGGCTTTCATCAGTTCAAAACCCTCGGCGAAGGCTTGCATCATGCCGTATTCCATGCCGTTATGAACCATCTTGACGAAGTGACCGGAGCCGACTGGCCCCATATGGCCCCAACCTTTGCCGTCATTGGAAGCCAGCGTGGTCAGAGCTGGAGCAATCAGATCAATGGCTGCTTTTTCGCCGCCAATCATCAGCGAGTATCCATTTTGCAAACCCCAGACGCCACCGGATGTACCGCAATCGGCAAACAACACGCCCTTTTCGGCCAGTTCAGCACCACGGCGCTGACCTTCTTTATAATTGGAATTGCCGCCATCGATAATCAAATCCCCCGATTCAACACCTGCCTCCAGCAATCCGGCAATCGTGCCATCGACAAACTGGTGCGGCACCATCACCCAGATCACACGAGGGACAGGCAATTGCGCAATCATATCTTTCAAATCCGTGGCTGCGCTGACCGAATCAAATTCAGCTTCTAACGCTTTGCCCGGCGCTGCATCCACATCATAGGCCACCACTTCCTGGCCGCCGCCAGCCAAGCGTTTCACCATATTGCCACCCATACGACCGAGCCCAATCATTGCCAACTTCATCATTCTTCTCCTTTTTTATAATCAAACTATTTTTACCGACTGCACAGCCATGCTCTTGCTGTAGCGTGCATTCTGCACCTCACCAAGAAACAGAGCAAAGTCAAAAATGAAGCCAGAAGCCGGACAGAATCCGAGCATGCATGGCCTTCTTCTGTTGCTTTGATGCCTTTGACTTTCTTTGTGCTCTCTGTGCTGAACGATTTTGAGTTATTTCTTCTCGGATGCGCGTAATTTCTTGGCCAGATTATCCAGTACGCCATTGATAAATCCGCGCGGAGGTTCCCCGGCGTAAGCCCGGGTCAACTCCAGCGCCTCGTTGATAATCACGCGGTACGGTATCTCCAGCCGATTCTGCATTTCCCACACGGCCATACGAATCACGTTTATTTCGATCTGGGCGACTGAGCGCAGGCTACGTCCGCGCACCGCTGTTTTGATAATTTCATCGAGTCCTTCAACATGATCGATAACGCCATAAACGACTTCACGCAGATAATTTTCATCCTGATCTTCACGATCTTCATGTTGCAAACGGCTGGCAAGCAGATCGGGAATCATGCCGCCATCCTGCGCAGCAGTGCCCCATGCATATAATGTTTCCAGCGCCGATTCCCGCGCCATATGACGATTTGCCATTAAACCTCCACAGCCTGATCAAGCAATTTTAACTGTTGCGCGACTTCCACAGCAGTCAGCGCCGCTTCTTCACCCTTGTGCCCGTGCGCGCCACCGATGCGTTCCAGCGCCTGCTCATGCGTATCCAGCGTCAGTACGCCATTGCCAACACCGACATCGCCGCGCTGAGCAATTTTCCCAATCGCATCCATCGCACCCTGACATACATAATCGAAATGCGCCGTATCGCCACGAATCACACAGCCCAAACAGACAATCGCATCAAAGCGGCCTGTGTCGGCCATTTTTGCTGCAATCGTACCAATTTCGAATGCACCCGGCACATGCACAATGGTGAGACACTCATCAGCGCTGCCATGCTCTTTCAGAGCCGACACAGCGCCGTGCAGCAACGCTTCAGTAATCCCGGCATTAAAACGGCTAACGATAATGCCAACGCTTAAACCCGAAGCATCGACATTGCCCGCCAAATGCGGTGCATCCAGACTCATGATGCTTCCCCTTTTGTTTGTTTCGATTGAACAACATTGTCATGTTGCATGGTCAACATATGCCCCATTTTATCGCGCTTGGTGGTCAGGTAAGCAATATTATCCTCATGCGCCCCGACCTGTAGCTGCACGCGCTCGCTCACCTCTAATCCATAGCCATCGAGTGCAATGATTTTTTTCGGATTATTGGTCAGTAGTTTTAAGCGTCGCAAACCCAAATCACGCAAAATCTGCGCGCCGATGCCGTAATCGCGCAAGTCTGCCTTGAAGCCCAGCTTCACATTCGCTTCGACCGTATCATGGCCAGCATCCTGCAAGTTATACGCCTTGAGTTTATTGAGCAGGCCAATGCCGCGCCCTTCCTGCCGGAGATAGAGAATCACGCCCTCACCCGCATCGGCCACCTGCCGCATGGCTGCATGCAATTGTGAACCGCAATCACAGCGACGCGAAGTAAACACATCACCGGTTAAACATTCCGAATGCACCCGCACCAAACACGGGCGTTCCGCATCCGGTTCGCCCATCACCAGCGCCACATGCTCGGCCTTATCGACTTCGTTGGTATAACCAATCAGGCGGAATTCACCGAACTCAGTCGGCATGCGCACTTCCACTTCGCGTTTGACCAATGAATCGTATTTCAGGCGGTGACGAATCACATCGGCAATCGTACCTACTTTCAGGCTGTGTTTTTTGGCGAACACTTTCAGCTCCGGCATACGCGCCATGGTGCCGTCTTCATTCATAATCTCGCAAATCACGCCAGCGGCTTTCAAACCAGCCAGCCGCGCCAGATCAATACTGGCTTCGGTATGCCCGGCCCGCACCAGCAAGCCGCCTTCGCGCCCAACCAGCGGAAAGACATGACCCGGCGTGTGAATATCCGATGGTTTTACATCCGACTGAATCGCCGTGCGCACCGTGTGGGCGCGATCATAGGCAGAAATACCGGTGGTCACGCCTTCGGCGGCTTCAATGGAAATGGTGAAATTCGTTTTGAATTTGGAATTGGTATTGGCCACCATCAATGGCAGTTCGAGTTGATCGGTCTGCTCCTGTGTCATAGCCAGGCAAATCAGGCCGCGCCCGTGCGTGGCCATAAAATTAATGGCTTCCGGCGTCACCCACTCCGCCGCCATAATCAAATCGCCTTCATTCTCGCGATCTTCATCATCGGCCAGAATAATCATGCGGCCGGCTCTTAACTCTTCAATCAGTTCTTCGGTGCTTGCGAGAGTCATATTTCCTCCGTCGGAAACTGCATCAGCCGCTCGACATAACGGCCATACATATCGGTTTCGATGTTCAGTGTTGTGCCTGCTTTGAGAGCGCCCAGATTGGTGTGGGACAAGGTATGGGGAATCAGGTTGACGGTAAAGTCATTCCTGCCCACGCTGTTCACCGTCAGGCTGACGCCGTTAATAGTGACAGAACCTTTGACCACCACATAACGCGCCAGCCTGTCAGGAATCTCAAAAGCAAACTCGCGATGTTCGCCAATCGCCTGCACCGAGCGCACCCTAGCTATCCCGTCAACATGGCCGGTGACCATATGCCCACCCAGCGCATCGCCTACGCGGAGAGCCGGTTCCAGATTCACCGCATCATTCACGCTGGCCTCGGCAAATGTTGTTAAACGCAATGTCTCCGGCGACAAGGTGGCAGCAAAAGCAGTCGCAGAAGGGAAGTCGGTAATGGTCAAACAGCAACCATTGCAGGCTACCGAATCGCCAACATGCCAGTTAGCCATATCCAGCGCTGTATTGAACACCATATGCGTTTGTTCAGGTTCGCGTTGAATTCGGCTGATTGAACCCACATCCTGTATTATTCCTGTGAACATATCGCCAATACTACATGCTAATAACTGACAGGCTATTCATTTACAGCACAATCCGCGCTATACTTGACTGATGGCTCACAGCATCGATGGCATCGCTTTTCATGACTCTGCGCCCGGCACGCTCGGGGTGGAGATGGAATGGATGTGCGTGGATACTGATTCGGGCGAGCAGGTTCCTGCCGCGCCCGCTGTGCTTGCTATCATTGGCGATACGCCGCGTATCAAGCCGGAGTTGTTTACCTCCATCATTGAAATCAATACGGACATTCACACCGTTACGGCCGCTGCCATCCGGCAACTGCGCGAATTATATGCTCAACTCGATAGCATTTTATCGAACAGCCATACCGCCCTGCTGGGCTCCTCCACCCACCCATTTTCACACTGGCGCGATCAGCAGGTCAGCGATGACCCGCGTTATGCCAAACTGCTAAGACGACTCCGCTGGGTAGCGCGCCGATTCAATATCTGCGGTATTCACGCCCATATAGGCATGCCCGATGGCGACACCTGCATTCGCGCCATGAATCACCTGCTGCCAATTATGCCGGTGTTTCTGGCGATTTCGGCCAATTCTCCGTTCTGGCACGGTGAAAAAACCGGTTTAATGTCCAGCCGTATCAAGATTTTTGAAGGTTTAAGTCAGGGCGGCATGCCATTCTATTTTAATGACTGGCAGGATTTTGAACATTGCGCCAGCCGCTTAATGGCCACTGGCAGTATCGATTCGGTGCGCGATATCTGGTGGGAAATGCGACCACATCCCGATTTCGGCACGCTTGAAATTCGCATCGGCGATATGCCGGGCAGCTACGATGATGCGGCAGCCTATATTGCCTATGTGCGCGCCGAAGCCATCGCTGCGATGACGCTCGAACAACGCCCCAGGGTTCACCCATCGCTGATTCGTGAAAACCGCTGGCGCGCTTGCCGCTACGGCATACATGCCACCATGATTGATCCGTTCACCGAAGCATTGATGCCGGTGCTGGACTGGCTGGAGCATCGACTGGAAAAACTAGCCACACAAGGTGCCGATTCTGATGAACTGGCTATTGTCGCCAGGCGAATCCCGCACTGGCGTCAGCATGGCGGCGGCGCGGACATGCAGCGTAAGATTTATGAATCCTCGGGAGACTTTGCTGATATGGTGAAAACGATACGCCAACAGGATGGATGGAACCAATGAATCTGAATATTCACAACGAATGCACAACTGCCGATCAATCTCTGGCGGCTCAATTAAAGCAGACGGTCGATGAGGTTATGCCTGACATCATAACATTGCGCCGTGACCTGCATCAGCAGCCGGAGCTTTCCGGTCAGGAAGGGCAAACAGCGAAACGCGTTGCCGATAGCTGCCGGGAACTGGGGCTGGATGTACGAGAAGGCATCGGCGGCCACGGCCTGCTCGCTAGTCTGAAATCAGCTAAGGACAAACCATGGCTGGCTTTTCGCGCCGATATGGATGCACTACCCATTCGCGATGCCAAACAACGCCCCTATTCCTCTCGCATTGATAATGTCTCGCATAGTTGCGGCCATGATGCGCACACGGCCATACTCATCGGTGCAATGCGCGTGCTACACCGGTTTAGGGATTCGCTGCATTATAATATCGCCTTTATTTTCCAGCCCGCTGAAGAAACCTGCCAGGGCGCTGCCGCCATGCTGCGCGATGATGTATTCCGGGATATCAAACCGAAACAGATTTACGCCTTGCATGTCTATCCTTATCTGCCCGCCGGTTCTATTGGTTTGCGGCACGGTCCCATGTGTGCCGCTGCCGATATGTTCGATGTCGAAATTCGCGGTCGTGGCGGTCATGCCGCCCGCCCGCATGAATGCACCGATGTGGTGCTGGTCGCCAGCCAGATGATTCAGGCGCTGCACCAGATCGTCGGGCGCAGGGTGAACCCGTTGCATCCTGCCGTACTGACGATTGGACAAATTCATGGTGGTCATGCCGGCAATGTGATTCCAGACCACATCTGCTTTTCCGGCACCTTTCGCAGCCTGCATCCTGAAGTGCATGAAGAGATTCGCACCCGCATGGATCAAATCATCCGACAAACCGCCGAAGCATGGGGTGCCACAGCGCGCTTTAGCTTGAAACAGGCTACACCTGTGCTAACAAACAACTCGGAGTTAATATCTCAATCTCGTGTAATATTTGAAGAGGCTAGTCCTCATATAAAACTCATTGAGATCAATGAACCATCTATGGGCGGAGAAGATTTCGCCGAGTTTCTGCATGATATTCCCGGTTGTCTGTTCCGGCTCGGCACTGGCAGCAGCCCGGAAACGCGCTACCCGCTACATCACCCCTGCTTCGATATTGATGAAGCTGCCATGGCTTCCGGCATTGCCGCTTTTGCTGCACTGGCTTTATTTCAGGGCTGAATTTATCCGCTGCCAAATCAGAAAATAGAGCGGTGCGCCCATGCAACTGTGCCGTTTCTCAGACGCACCTTAAACCAGCCCTTTTGCTCGCCCAGTTTTGTAACGACAGCTCCCCGAGCCAACCTGAACAGCACTTTGCCTGATTTGTCAGGTTTATTCCTGATATTACCAACCCTTGCTGTCACCGTCAGCCTCACAGTGTTACTTGCCTTGGGCTGAACCGCTTTTTCAACTATCGGGATTTTATGTTGCCCTGCCGGGTTTGACTGTACTGCCAACACAGGCTTGGATAATTGGATTGGCTCCATTTTTTTGAAGTCATGTTTTTTTGCAATAGATGGGGAGGAAGCAGGCTTTTTGAGCACTGCTTCGCTAGTCTTATGTACGGCAATGCGGGCCAGGGTTTCAGGCATCTCCGGTGCAGGCGCAACTGGCTGTTCATCCATGCCCTGTTGCTGTACCAACTGCGGCAAATCGGCCTGCTTAACAGGCCAGCCCAACCATAACATTGCAGCAACCGCACAACTGGCAGCAATCAACACGCTTGCAATCAATTTGGTATAGGAGGTGGCATTTGTACTTCCGACCATGACGGGAAATTCAGGCACTGGCTGTTTTTTAGCGCGCTGGGTCGGAATTTCCTCAGACTGGCCAGACTGCGCCTTGGCCTTGTTCTCATCAGCAAAGCTCACAATACTGCTATGGGCCGGGTTTTCTTCTATAAACGTATCGAGTTTCTGCTGCAGCTTATTGATAAAATGATCAAGGCGATGTTGTAATTCGTTCGAGCCATGCTCTGCCCCGTCGGTGGCTGCTTTCTTTTGCTGTTCCAAAAAAGCGTCCAACTGCCTTTGAAACGAGTCAAAACCATTGCCATTGTTCGCTTCAGCCCCATTCGCCTGATCAGACGGATTATGATAATCAGCCATAGCACCCTTCCCAGAATATAAAAACCCGACTCGAATATACGCAAGGAGGTCTCTCAAACTGTGATGGAGATTACATTTTAGCTTTAAAAAAGAAAGGGGCTGCGATTACTCGCAACCCCTTTGATCAAATGGTGCGCCCACCTGGACTCGAACCAGGGGCCCACGGATTAAAAGTCCGCTACTCTACCAACTGAGCTATAGGCGCTTTTTGAAGAGGCGCGAAGTGTCACAATTTCTGCGCCGCTGTCAAACGATTTTGTCAGATAATTTCCAACACGGCCTCAGGTGGACGGCCAATCGCGGCCTGATCGCCGGTTACAACAATCGGGCGCTCAATCACTATCGGATACGTTACCATCAACGCAATCGCTTCAGCGCGCGATAATGTTTTACCCTGAAAATGGGCTTTGAACTCAGCTTCGCCTTTGCGCATCAGAGCATCCGGTTCTTTCCCCAGCATGGTCAGGATACGATCTAATTCCGCTTCGCTGGGTGGCGTTTTCAGATATTCGATAATTTCCGGTTCCACACCATGCTCCTGCAACAGCGCCAGCGTGGCTCTGGATTTGGAACAGCGTGGGTTATGATAAATACTAACAGACATAGACTCTCCTCGTATCAGACTAGATAAATTGTAAGGCGGCGTATTTCAACATCAAACGCTTGGTGCCAGCGCGCCTGAATTGCACGGTGACGCGTGCCGCATTGCCAGCGCCTTCCAGCGCCAGCACCACACCCTCGCCAAAGCTCGGATGCATCACATTAGCGCCAATATTGACGCCGCTTTGCGCCTCAGGTGTTGTTGCTGGAACGGGTGATTTATGATCCTGATGCAGGATATTCGTTGGCAGGGTTTTGATAAAGCGGCTGGGTTGGGGATAGTGTGTTTCGCCATAAAAACGGCGCAGCCGGGCGGAGGTTAACAGAACATGTTTACGCGCCCGTGTAATTCCGACATACAGCAACCGCCGCTCTTCGGCGATGCCAGCCTCACCCTCATCAAGCGAGCGCTGATGCGGCAATAATCCCTCTTCCACGCCGGGCAACACCACGCAATCAAATTCCAGACCTTTGGCCCGGTGCAGACTCATCATACTGACGGAGTCATCTTGTGTTTCCCTGTCGCTGGCGCGCATTTCTTCGCTGCTTTGCAATAATGCCGCCCGATCCATGAATTCCACTGGCGTCAGCCCCTGCCCCAGTGATATTTCAATATAATTCTGCAAGGTGCGGATATTATCCAGCCGGGAGCCCGCTTCGATTTCGCCCATGGCTTTTAAACTATCCAGATAACCGCTGCGCTCCAATAGCTGCATCAGACCATGATCATCCGATTCCGCCGAGTTGGCGCGCAATTCAGCCATCAGCCTTGCCAATGATTCCAGTTTGCGCGCTGCACCTTCGGCCTGCCCCGTAGCCAGCACATCGAGCCATTCATAAGCGTGCAGTCCCGAAGCTGCCAATTGAGCCGCCACCTGTTCTTGCCCTTTGGCACCTAAACCACGCTTGGGTTTATTGCAAATACGCAGCAGATGCAGGCTATCACCACAACGATTGAGCAGCGCCCAATAAGCCAGAGCATCCTTGATTTCCATGCGTTCGAAGAAACCGACACCGCCGATAATACGGTACGGAATATTCGATTCGCGAAACACCTGTTCCAGCGGCAGTGACTGGCGATTGGAGCGGTATAATACGGCAATCTCGGCATTGGCATGACCGTTGGCGCGCCAACGCTCGACATGGCGCATAATCTGGCGCGCTTCATCGTATTCATCGTTGCACACTTTCCAGCCTGGCTGGTCGCCACCGGGAATGGTGGCTTCGAGAATTTTTTCGTGTCGGCCCTCGTTTTCACGAATCACTGCATTGGCCAGATCCAGAATGGCGGCGGTGGAACGGTAATTCTGTTGCAAACGATGCAGTGTTGCACCCTTCCAGATGCGTTCAAAATCCAGAATATGCGACACATCCGCGCCGCGCCACCCATAAATGCTCTGATCATCATCGCCGACTACCGTCAGATTTTTGTGTTCACTGCATAAATGCAACAGCCACTCATGCTGTACCGGATTGGTATCCTGATATTCGTCCACCAGCACATGATCAAAGCTGCTTTTTAAGGCCACGGCAATATCGCCATGATCACGCAACAAGATCACCACATTAAGAATCAGATCGGAAAAATCCATGCGCTCATGCTGCTTTAATTGCTGCTGATAGGCGGCATACAGATCCACCATATTGATGCCGTTCCAATCGTAAGCAGGCGTATCAATCGGGCTGAGGCCAGCATGTTTGCAATGCTCAATCCAGTTCAGCAAATAGGACGGGTGAAGCCTGTCGGCAGGGATATTGCGCGCTTTCAGAATACGCTTTACCAGCGCCTTCTGATCATCGGCATCAATCACCTGAAAGGAGCGTGGAAAACCCAGCGCATCGGCATAACGGCGCAGAAAACGCAGTGAAATCGCGTGAAAGGTGCCGGAAACAACACCGCCGCCATCATCGCCGATTAAATCACTTAGTCTGGATTTTAATTCAGCCGCAGCCTTATTGGTGAACGTGACCGACAGAATGCGATGCGGTGCAATACTACCCCCGGCAATCAAATGGCCGATTCGGTGCACGATGGTGCGCGTTTTGCCCGATCCTGCACCGGCCAGAATTAACTGCGGGCCATCGCCTGCATGAGCCGCCTGCTTCTGTGCATCATTCAACTGGGCTGCATTCAGCCCGGAAGCATTATTATCCACGTTCTCTTTCGCCATGTTTAACTATCATCTTGTGATAGGTGGAAAATATCGCATTACGCGACAACACGCCCAGTACCTTGCGCGGGTTATCAGCTGCAACCACGGGCATTTGCTCGAACTCTTCACGATCCAGAATATGGATGGCATCGAGCAGGCTGTCCGATTCAGAAATCACCAGCACATTCCGATTCACCACTTCGCTGGCTACGATCACCTGATCCAAAGCCGAATCAATCAACCACTTTTGCAAATCGGAAAACGTAACAATGCCAACCAGCAGGCCATCATCATCGACCACCTGCACACAGCCCTTACCGGACTCCGTATAGACCCGCTTCAATTCCTGCAATCGCGTTTTTTCGGATACGCTGGGAATGGACCGCCATGGAATCCGGCTGACCGGCACCGAACGCATCCACGATTGTTCCAGCCCCCAGTGCGCTTCAATTCCCCGCTCTTCCAGCGCTTCGGTAAATACCGAGGCGCGCCCGAAGGTGCGTGTCACCAGCGTTGCCACACTACAAGCGGCCATCAGCGGCAGCATAATCTGATAATTGGCCGTCATTTCAAATACAATCAGCATCACCGTTAGCGGTGCCTGCAGGGCTGCCGCCGTCAAAGCGCCACAGGCCACCAGTGCATAAGCGCCGTAACTCTCGGAATATGCCGGTGAAATAGCATGCGCCAGATCGCCGAATAATGCCCCCACTGTCGCCCCCATAAACAGGGCCGGGCCAAACAAGCCACCGGGAAAGCCGCCGGCAGAGCACAATATCGTCGCCGCCAGCTTCCCGACCAGTACAAGAGTCAGAAACCCGGCCAGAGGCAAAACTACCCCGAGCAGCTCAGGCTGAATACGCTCCAGCATCATATCTTCCACCGTGCCGTAACCAATCGACATCACCTGTGGCAATACCAGCCCCATCAGCCCCAGCGCCAGGCCCACCAGTGCCGGTCGAAAATAAGGATTCTGTACGGTTGATTCCAGCCACCTGCGCGTGGGAATCATGGCTTTGATAAATACGGCGGCGACCAGGCCGCATATCGCGCCAATCACAATATAGGAGGGGATTTCCCAGACGCTGATTAAATGATATTCAGGCACGCTAAAGGCCGGAAAATTACCCAGTTCGGAACGCGCAATCACCGTCGCCAGCACCGAGGCAATCACAATCGGACTGAATGTGGCAATGGCATAATCGGCCAGAATCACTTCCAGCGCAAACAATACCCCTGCAATCGGCGTATTGAATGAAGCGGCAATGGCTGCGGCCACACCGCAACCAATCAGGATACGCAATTGCTGCTCGGTCAGCCCCAGCCGCTGCCCAATCTCGGAGGCCAGCAGCGCTCCCAATGCAACCGTCGGCCCCTCGCGCCCCAGACTGGCACCACCGCCAATAGCCAAAGCGCCCCCGATGGTTTCTGTCACCAGCTGGCTGGGATTGACCCGGGCTTTGCGCTCGACCATATCGGCCAGTACACCAGCCACCCCGCGCAGTTCGCCACCGGGCAAAAAACGCACCGTAATCCAGCCAATCATCAAGCCGGTCACTGTCGGTGCAATCAGATACATATACCATGGCATTGTATCTATAACCGTTTCCCAGGTACGTGCGCCGGTCCAGAACAGACTGACCCACTCAATCATAAATCGCAGCAACAGCGCCATATAGCCGGCCAGCACGCCAACCACGACAGCCAGAGCCACCATATAGAGCGTATCCTGTTCACGCGTCCATGCCAGCGCTTTGCTTTTACCGTCCAGCAGCCTTTCTTTCAAAATCATCTTGTTTGCGAGTCCGCCTTTATCCGAATAATTCAACCGGCGCGGATGGTACGACCAGCCAGCCGCAACAGCAATTATGAAAACCCAACGCTTAGCGCCTCTGTTTAATTTTCCAGTAAAGACAAATCGGGAGAATTCTCGGAAAATGCTTTGGTCAGAGTTTCACTAACCGCATCAAACGGTGTTCGTTCCGGCACATGCTCGTTGGCAAATTGATTGGCCAGATAACACAATCTGGACAGGAACTGCGTACTGTCCGCATTATGATGCTCGGCCACGGCCTGACATAAATCATCGGGGAATAACCACATGTGCAATAGCTGCATGCCTGCCTCGGCATGATTAACACCGTAATAATCTTCTTCGGCCTGAATCAGGGCATGTTCATGCAAATGCCCTGTTTCGTGCTCGAAATAGGAAAAATCCACCCGCATACCGAGTGCTGCACGACCAATATCATGAAGCAATCCAGCCATAAAAGCGCGTTCATGGCTGCAATGCTGCTCGCCTGGATCAACGCTGCGGGCAAAACGCTCGGCTGTCAAAGCGACCGCAAAAGCATGCCCCCAGAACACACGGATATTGGCCATACCAGTAGGTAGAATCATGCCATACATGAGCGACATGGCTGTTGCGATATGAACCGTTTCTCTGGAACCGATCCGGGCAATGGCCTGAGACAGTTCGCCAATGGGTGATTGAGTCGGATTATAGGCGGGCGAATTAGCAAATTTCAAAATCATCGCAGCCGTAGCCTGATCACAGCGAATGGCATTGGCGAGATCATCTGCATCAGAATCCTGATCCTGAGCAATCTTCTGGATTTTCACAAAGCGGTCTGGCAATGAAGGCAGATCTTCGCTGAATTTCAGTAATTCAAGGGTGGAGTTTCTATCAAATCCGGATGCAGTCATAACCGGCATACAAGCAATCTTCAGGCCACTTCACCAAAACAATCAAAACATATGTATGGCCAGACCACTCAGGGATTCATACACCGGATAGACAACCATCCTGCCTAGCGCGTAATCCAGCAGCGGCGATGCAGCTACTACTGTCATCAACAGCCATGTGTGACGGGGTTTAAAATAACGACGAATGAAATGACCCGCCGGGCTTTTCATCAGGCATTCGCCGACCAATTGACCCGGCAACGGCAGAAAATGCAAACAGACCATGCACAGGTTGAAGAACATCAACACTTTGGCCCACCAGTGATGCAGCGGCGGCAACCCTGTTGGTGCCTGATGATGTAAGCTCCAGCTGAACAGTACAAATCCCAATATGCAGAGCAGCAAATGGGCAATCAAACGAACCGTCGCAGTTTTGACGCCTGTAGTCAGAGAATTTGGCAGCGCGATAATGATACCGCGATGAAAAGCCATCGAAGCCATTAGCGGTAACCATGCTCCACGCCAGTAGATGGCAAAGAACGGATGTGGAACATCGGTTCGGGTCAAACGCGATTCAGCCAGCACCACGAGGGTAAGTGAGACCAACACCGGCAGGCTATAGAGAATCAATTGTCGAATGATAATTTCCAACCATTCACCCATATATCATTCCTGACATCATGCCTGAAAGATGAAGCACACCCTGCTTCCCGGCAAGCAATTCTCTGCAAAATGTTCCTATAAATGCAAAAGCGACCCGCCAGCAGGCGAGTCACCTGGTTTGGATTACGGCGTTCTTACCTTTGGCGTCACATTCAACTGCCGTGCTTTTGTAATACATGGCCTGTCGAATGTCAAAAAACCATTTCGCGTATGTTGAACAAAATTCATCACTGCCCAGTGATTCTAATCCCGCTTCAGCTAGGCTGCCCGCCATGGTCACGCCGCAATCCCTAAATCGAATTCGCCTGTTTTATGCTGCCTATTTTGCCGCCATGGGTTTAATCCTGCCATTCTTCCCTGTATATCTGGACGGGCGCGGACTCGATGCCGCCATGATCGGCCTGATGACCGGACTTTTGGCGTTGGCCAAAGTGGTCGCGCCACCCTGGATCGGGCATGCGCTGGATCGGCAACCGCATGTGCGCATACACAGATTTATCATGTTCGCATCTTGCATGGCGGCAATCACAGCCCTGTTGATCAGCACTGTCCTGAATCTATATCTGCTGGCCGCTATGATATTTATCTTCGGTATTTTCTGGGCTGCTGTTTTGCCACTTACAGATGGCTTATCGGTTTCGGTATCAGAAACGAACGTCGCCGATTATGGCCGTCTGCGCGCCTGGGGATCGATGGGTTTTGTGATTACATCACTGGC
>CAZDFL010000026.1:0-14929 GCA_964504835.1 uncultured Zetaproteobacteria bacterium | reverse complement strand
CCATAGTCAGAAAGGCTTTTTGCTTGGCCGCCTGCTTGTCCATGTCCACGCCTTCAAAGAAACGAATGACATAGGCATCAGCCAGCACCCTGCGGTAGAAGATATCAACAGCAGCATTAACAGCAGCATCACCACCAAGCTGTTCAAATAAATTCTTTTCTTTAACCGGAACAGGAGCCGCTTCTGCGGGGGATGCTCGTCCTTTTTCAGCTACGCCGGAAAGAATAATCGGAAGAATCAGGCCGAATACGGTAAAAAATAGAAATACGGGAATAAAAGTCTCTAAATGCATAACCGATTACCTGTCGAGTACGTCATCACGGGTGGACTCGGCCACGCTGATCACTGTGTCTATCAGGTTCTGAGCTACGCCCAGTTCGGCCAGCGTTGAGCGCAAATGGCACAGAATATGTTCGAAATGAGAATCATTCAGACCCATCTTACGCAAATGGCGGTGTCCGTCGCGCATATCCTTGCCCGTATAACTGTTCGGGCCGCCGGTTACCATGGTCAGGAAGGCACGCTGCTTGGCGGCCTGCTTATCCATATCCACGCCTTCAAAAAAGCGAATCACGTATTTGTCAGCCAGAACTTTACGATAAAACACGTCAACAGCAGCATTTATAGCTGCTTCTCCACCAAGTTGATCATATACTGAACTCATATCTTCCTCCTTAGTATCTATCATACCATAGTATGTGTGCGGTATATTAACGACACTGGACAAAAGCTGTCAACTTAATATATCTTTGCGGGCATGCAACTAACCCAATATACTGATTACTCGCTGCGCGTATTACTATTTCTTGGTTTACACCCGGATCGCCGCTGCACCATTACTGAAATTTCAGATGCATTTGATATCAACCGTAATCATCTGGTCAAGGTGGTTCACAACCTGTCTTCAAGCGGCTGGATTAGAACCATACGCGGGAAATCAGGTGGCATGGTACTAGCCTTTCCGCCGGAACAAATTAATATTGGCGCAGTAATCAGGCATACTGAACCACATTTCAATTTGCTGGAATGTTTTGATTATGAGGAAAATACATGCGTTATCTCCCCTGCCTGTGCGCTAAGGCACGCGCTGTATAAAGCGCGCAAGGCTTTTCTGGACGTATTGGATTCTTATACGATGGCTGATGTATTGAGTCAGCCAGACGACCTTATTCAGCTGCTGGAGATGCCTGAATTCAAAAAGGCTGCGTAATTACGCAGCTTCAACAAACGGACTACAGAAAATAGTGATTACTGCGAAGCAGAGGCGGCCGTTTTATCATCAGCATGATCTATCATCGCTTTTAATTTAACAACAGCACCAGCAGGCATCAAAGCTATCGTCTCATATTTGTGACTTAATGCAGCCATATTACGAGCCAGATCATGCATGTTTTTCTGTTTCGGGTTAAAAGCAAGGTGGGTAATGCCCTTGATTTTGGCCTCAAAATCCTGGATATCCGGATTGGCCGGCGGTAGCGGCAACACATCGCGACGCGTAACAAGAAGGGTTCTGGCCGGCCACTGACTGGCCGCGATAAATTGATCTATAGGCGCAGCTTCCGCTTCTCTCTCCAGCACGGCTATGACCTGATCCGTATTACTTTTAAGCTCCATATGGTGGGTGGCATAACTGGTTTTGGCCGTCGATGTGGCTAAAACAGCAATTACCATGACCACGATCAGCACCAGCCCTCGTTGCCCGACCATGCCGCGCCAGCCCATGCGTTCATTGAGTTTAATCAGCAGAGGCACGCCCAGATAAACAGTCGTCGCCCAGTAGATCAGTATCCAGGCATGATCTGCATGCACAGCACCGATTACACTGGCTACAATCAGCATTAACGAGGTGGAATCAATATCCAGCTTTTGAATCAACAGCGTTGCGATCATGGCCGCAATGCCCAGGTCGGCAATGATCAAACCCATGCCCCAGCTATTTGCAGCATGCAGCAACGGAGACCCGAGCAGCGTATCAGCCAGTATATTGAGTGGGTTGGCGGCAGCAGCATCCATACCGTACCAACCCCAGCGCAGCAGTAACATGATGGCTGTTGCCGCGATGATAGACAAAATCATGCGATGGGCTTTTTTGCGCTCGACAGGTTCACGCAGCCAGCGCCAGACCACCACCAGCGGCAAAGCCAACCCCATGGGATGCAGGCTGACGGCAAAAGCGCACATCAGCATTTGAAGAAACAACCAGCTAGGCGTAGTGCGCTCACTTTCATGCATCAGCTTATCAAAAATCGCAGCGACAGCAAAAGCCCATAATAGATACACGCCACTGCCAACAGCATCGGTCTGCATCAGGGCAATGGGCGCAATCAGCAACAGCGACGTAGCAATCATCGATGCTTCGCTGCCATGGCGTTCTTCAGCCCAGTTATACAGCAACAGCGCTGTACCGAATAAAAAGAACATCGTATATACCTTGGCCGCAATAAGGCTGCCCACCCAGTGCAAATCAAGTGGCACAAACAGAATGGCGCGCAGATCAGGTACGCCGAAAAATGCAACCGGGCTGGCAATCTGATGGACAATTGACCAGTTCAGCAGTAAATCGAGCGCTGCCCCCTCTTCCATGCCGTAATTATCATAACGGAACAGAGCTATAAATACCCATGCCAACAGGCAGAGTCCTGCCAGGCCAAGATGGCGCGGTGCCAGATTTTCGCGAATCGTAGAAAGCATGAAGGAAATCCTGTTGTATAAATTTGAAAGCAGGCGATTGTAGCCAAGGTGTTATATGGTGCAACTTATTCGGTTTTGTCCGGTTTAAACGATATTGTGCATCCCGCCCATATAGGGTTGTAGCACATCCGGTATGATGACAGATCCATCTACCTGCCAGTAGTTCTCCAGCACGGCAACCAGCGTTCGGCCAATAGCCAGGCCGGAACCATTCAGGGTTGCAACCGCTTGCGGTTTACCGCCCTCTTCACGATAACGGATACCAGCGCGACGACCCTGAAACTGGCCGAAGGAAGAACAGGATGATATCTCGCGATAACAGTTCTGGCTTGGTAACCACACTTCCAGATCGTAGGTTTTCTGAGCCGAGAAGCCGACATCGGCACCACATAATTCAATCAGGCGGTATGGCAGCCCCAGCGCCTGCAATACGGCTTCTGCATGGCCGGTCAGTGTTTCCAGATCGGATAAAACACGCTCAGGCGTGGTTAGCTGGACTAACTCTACTTTGTCAAACTGATGCTGACGAATCATGCCACGCACATCGCGCCCGGCAGAACCGGCTTCACGACGAAAACACGGCGTATAGGCACAGTGCCGTTTAGGCAGTTCATCAGCATTGAGAATTTTGCCCTGATACAGGTTGGTCACGGGGACTTCGGCGGTCGGAATCAGAAATAAATCCTCATGTTCCAGTTTATACAGATCATCGGCGAATTTCGGCAACTGACCAGTACCTGTCATGGTTTTGCGGTTGGCCATAGCCGGCACCCATACTTCTTCATAACCATGTTGATCGACATGCAAGTCCAGCATGAACTGCATCAACGCCCGCTCCAGACGCGCCGCAGCACCTTTGAGTACAGTAAACCGACTACCGGCCAGTGTTGCGCCCGCTTCAAAATCGAGAATGCCCAGATCAGCGCCAATATCCCAGTGCGGTGGCACGTCATCCGTGCGCGGCTCTCCCCAACGTCGAATTTCGACATTATCGTCTTCGTTCATGCCATCGGGCACGGAGTCATGCAACGGGTTGGGAATCTCCAGCAACACAGCAGTGAATTTTGCCTCAGCCTCTTTGGCCTGTGCTTCCAGCTCTTTGACCTGACGGGATACCTGACCCATGGCTGCAATTTCAGCACTGGCATCCTCGCCTGCCCCTTTCTTCTGACCGATCAGTTTGGATACCCGGTTACGTTCGGCCTGCAATGCCTCGGATTCAACTTTCAGTTCGCGCTGTCTGGCATCGAGTGCACGCGCCCTGCCCCACGGACTACCTGCTCCCACCACGCCATTACCACGGCGGGATAGTGCAGCTTCCATCTCATCAAAAGAACGTCGAAACGCCTGCCGATCAATCATTAGCTGGCTCGTCTATATCACCCATGGCCTCATTCGCGCCATTTTCTGACGCATCTTCGGAAATATCATCCTGTTTCTCGGCTACGCGCACGGCGCCAATGACACGTTCCTTGGCTTTAACACCGAACAGCGTCACACCCTGCGTATTGCGACCAATCACAGAAACCTTGTCCATTTTGATGCGTACCAGACGCCC
Organism: uncultured Zetaproteobacteria bacterium; assembly: GCA_964504835.1. GTDB lineage: Bacteria > Pseudomonadota > Zetaproteobacteria > Mariprofundales > Mariprofundaceae > Mariprofundus. Next base: position 10,680 of record CAZDFL010000026.1, on the reverse strand, counting down.
TGTATCGGTCATCATCATCACCTGATCTTCGTCGAGCACCAGCAGCGCGCCGATCATGGCACCATTGCGTCCGCCGGTCTTGAGCGTGAATACGCCCTGGCCGCCGCGTTTCTGGACATTATATTCAGATACGGATGTGCGTTTACCAAAGCCGTTCTCTGAAACTGCCAGCAGTGAAGCGCGATCCGATACCAGCGTCATCGAAATCAGGTGTTCACCAGCGGCCATACGCATGCCGGTGACACCGCGCGTGCTGCGTCCCATCGGGCGCGCATCGCTTTCTGCGAAGCGAATCGCCTTGCCATTGCTGGCGCACAGCATGATATCCTGCTCGCCATTGGATACGATCACGCCAATCAAACCATCGTCATCGTCAATCTTGATGGCGATAATGCCGTTGGTACGAATATTCTGGTATTCGGTCAGCTTGGTTTTCTTGATGACGCCATTCTTCGTTGCCATAACGATGTAATGACCTTCATCGAATTCGCGAATGGCCAGCGTGGCAGAAATCTTCTCGCCTTTTTCTACCGGCAACAGATTCACCAGCGCTTTGCCGCGCGCCGCACGTCCGGCCTGTGGCACTTCATACACTTTTTTACGGAATACACGGCCGCGATCCGAGAAGAACAGCAGATAATCATGCGTCGATGCCACCATCAACTGGGTCACGAAATCTTCTTCCTTGGTGGTCATGGCAGTCTTGCCCTTGCCGCCGCGTCGCTGGGCGCGGTAGAGCGAAGTCGCATTGCGCTTGATATAACCTTCGCTGGAAATAGTGACCACCATATCTTCTTCGGTAATCAAATCTTCCACCGATAGCTCGGCGGTTTCGTCCATAATTTCGGAACGACGTGGGTCGGCGTATTTATCGCGCACGGTTTCCAGTTCCTCAACAATCACAGCCATCAGCAGTTTTTCATCGGCCAGAATTGCTTTCAGTCCAGCGATAACTTTCTGAATCTCATCGAATTCAGCCTGAATCTTGCCACGTTCGAGCCCCGTCAAACGATGCAGACGCATATCGAGAATAGCCTGCGACTGCTTATCCGACAGACCAAAACGATCCATCAAACCGGCTTTCGCTTCTGCCGGTGTCTGGCTGGCGCGAATCAACTTGATCACTTCATCAATATTATCCAGCGCAATCAATAAACCTTGCAGAATATGAGCGCGCGCTTCGGCCTTGGCCAGATCAAACAGACAGCGGCGCGTGACCACCTGGCGGCGATGATCGAGGAAATGCAGCAGTAATTCACGCACCCCACACAGCTTGGGCTGCCCATCCACCAGCGAGAGCATATTACAACCAAAATTACACTGCAACTGCGTACGCTTATACAGGTTATTGAGCACCACTTCGGGGATTTCATTCCTTTTCAGTTCGATGGCGATACGCATGCCGTCTCGATCGGATTCATCACGCAGATCCGAAATACCTTCGAGTTTCTTGTCGCGCACCATGTGGGCGATATTTTCAATCAAATTGGCTTTATTCACCTGATACGGCAATTCGGATATGATCAGTGCTTCACGTTTGGTGCGCGAATGAATCTCAACCATGGCTTTGGCGCGCATGGTCACCGAACCACGGCCTGTGGTGAAAGCATCCTGCATGCCCTTGCGGCCATAAATAAAACCACCGGTCGGGAAATCAGGACCGGGCATAATCTGCATCAACTCATCGTCATCAATATCCGGGTTGCCCACCAGCGCAATGCAGGCGTTGATCGATTCAGCCAGATTATGAGGTGGAATATTGGTTGCCATACCCACCGCAATGCCCTGCGAACCGTTGACCAGCAGGTTCGGATATTTGGCCGGCATTACCTTCGGCTCTTTCAGCGATTCATCATAGTTGGGCGCAAAATCGACGGTATTTTTATCGAGATCAGCCAGCAATTCGGCAGCCAGCCTGCTCATGCGCGCTTCGGTATAACGCATGGCCGCTGGCGAATCGCCATCGACAGAACCAAAGTTACCCTGCCCGTCGACCAGCAGATGACGCATGCTCCACGGCTGCGCCATTCGCACCATGGCATCATAGACGGCGGTATCGCCATGTGGGTGATATTTACCAATCACATCACCGACCACACGGGCCGATTTCTTGAATGGTTTATCATGCGTACAGCCCAAATCCTGCATGGCGTAGAGAATGCGCCGATGCACCGGCTTTAAGCCATCGCGAGCATCGGGTAGCGCGCGCCCGACAATCACGCTCATGGCGTAATCGAGATAAGAGCGTTTCATCTCATCTTCGATCAGTACGGGTACGGCAGGATTCAATGTTTCTTCCATGGTTTAACCTCTTCTGTGGTCATACATAATTATTCAATAACTGGTGCCCTCGACACGATTCGAACGTGTGGCCTGCCGCTTAGGAGGCGGCCGCTCTATCCATCTGAGCTACGAGGGCAGGTGCCGACTTTCAGGGCGTTCGAAGCATAACGACTTCATAGCGATTCTGCACGTTGAATTGCAGTCTTTATTATCTCACGCGAAAACGTAAAGTCACCAAAAACAAAATATGTAAATTTTAGATTAAAACTTTGCGTTCTTTGCGGCTTTGCGTGCCAAGATTTTTAGTCCATGACAAAAGCATATCGTGAAAAATCCATAAAATCAAAAGCGATTCACGCAAAGGCGCAAAGAACGCAAAGAAATCAGAATCGGCATTCAATAGCGTAACCCGATGGGATTAGACTATTTGTACACCCATCACTCAACATGCAACAGGCTGTGAACAGGGACATCGCCCAACGCTTTTGCTCCGTTCAGAAATGACAGTTCAATCACAAACAAACAGGCATCAACTTCCGCGCCCAGTTTTTTCACCAGTTCTACCGTGGCGGCAGCAGTACCACCGGTGGCCAGCAGATCATCAACAATCACTACCTTGTGACCGGCGCTGAGGGCATCGCGGTGAATTTCCAGCCGATCCACACCATATTCCAGTTCATATTCGACATGATGCACATTGGCAGGCAACTTGCCGGGCTTGCGTACGGTAATCAGGCCCAAGCCCAACTGATGCGCCAGCGCCGCACCAAAAATAAAGCCGCGCGCCTCAATGCCGACAATGGCATCAACATCGTTGCCCACCAGACATGCCAGTTCGGATACGGCGGCGGCAAATGCATTACCATTGGCCAGCAATGGCGTAATATCCTTGAATACGATTCCCGGCTTGGGAAAATCGGGAATATCACGAATATAATCCTGCCAGCGGTTGTCATCTGCTACCCTACCTGTCATCAAAAAATCTCCTCAAAACTCACGTCTTCATGATCAACCATTTTTCGCAACTTTTTCAGCGCACCCATCTGAATCTGCCTGATGCGTTCGCGCGTCACCCCCATGTGCTTGCCAATGGCTTCCAGCGTCCATGCATCATCATGTGAGCCCAGCCCATAACGTAGCCGAACCACATCGCGCTCTTTGGCTGTCAGGTGCTGCATCCATGCCTGTAGTAATTCATTGCGCCGGTTGCCTTCCATCCTTTCACTCGGCGCAGCCGCCTGTTCATCCGCAGTAATATCGTAGAGGGTAAAATCGCCATCATGGTGTAACAAGTCATCAGCGCTTTCTGTGCCCAGCGAGACCCTCACCAGCGTATGCACCCGTTCAATCGGGATATTCATAGCCTCGGCGATTTCAGGCTCTGTTGCTTCACGCCCCAGTGACGCACGCAGTCTGGCGGCATGGGTCAATACAGAATTATATTCTTTGGCAACATGAACAGGCACACGAATGGTGCGCGACTGATTCATAATCGCGCGCTCCACCGCTTGACGAATCCACCATGTTGCATAGGTGGAAAATCGGCAGCCATGCGCAATATCAAATTTTTCAACAGCGCGCATCAAGCCCAGGTTGCCCTCTTCAATCAAATCACCCAGTGCCAATCCACGACCAAGATAACGGCGTGATATTTTTACCACCAATCTTAGATTCGCCTGGATCATGTACTGGCGTGCTTCGTCATCCCCGTCGGTGATTTGCCTGGCGAGTTGCACCTCCTGTGCTGCGCTGAGCAAGTCATAGCGTGAGATTTCGCGCATATAAATGGCCATCGGCTCCATGCTGTGACGATCAGCCATCAACACTTCCCTTGGCAATAGTATTTAATTTTACAAGGCAAAAAAATCTCCCGAGTCCGCACAGGGTCCAATTCTCTTTTTAACGAGGTAAATAGGCAAGCGGATTTACCGGCGTACTGCCCTGCCTGACCTCAAAATGCAGGTGCGGCCCGGTGGCCCGGCCTGTGTGCCCTACTCTGGCAATCACATCGCCAGCGCGTACACGCTGGCCTTTTCGCACCAGCATGCGCCGATTATGACCATAGGCTGTAAATAAATTCCTGCCGTGCCTGATAATCACCAGCTTGCCATAACCGCTGAGCCGGGAATCCGCATAAACCACTTCGCCTGAAGCCGCTGCATGCACGGGCGTGCCCTCTTTGGCACCGATATCAATGCCATCATGCATTCGACTACCCCGGCGTCCAAATTTGCTGGTCACGATGCCCTTGACCGGCCACCGTAAACGCCCCTTATAACCTCTGGCTTTAGTCTTGTGGGCTGATTTCGACACGGTTCTTTTATATTTTCTTTTGCTATGAGTAACGGCTTTGCGTTGTGGTCGTGACAGACGTCTGATTTTTGCTGTTGCCGGATCATGGCTTCTCGGTGCCTGACGGTTGATATACAGGCGCTGTCCGATATAAATACGATAGGGATATTTGATGTGATTTCGCCTGGCAATCAGGCGATAGTCAGTGCCGAATTTCTTGCCTATGCTGTACAGGGTGTCGTTGGCTCTGACATAACGAATGACAGTTTTGTGGCTGTGTTTGTGGCTGTGTTTGTGAATGGAGACAGGATGGCGTGGCACGCTGGTGCTGTAACAGGCAGCAAGCAGCGACACCATAATTAAACACAGGAGGCGGCTTATCATGCGCGTTCCTACAGCCACAGCAGGAAGAATCCACCAATGACGGCCACAGCTACAGCCACGGTCAGCCATTCAAAATACTTCTCAACCAACTCACGCAAACGAGCCCCACCCCAGCGTAGTAACGTCGCTTCCAGATAGAATCTCGCGCCTCTGGATATAATCGTCGCTACGATAAAGGCAGGGAAAAACAAGCCGAATGCACCCGCTGCAATGGTAATGACTTTGAACGGAATGGGAGAAAAACCGGCCACCAGAACAATCAACACCCCGTAATCAACAAACCATTGTTGCACATGATTGAATGTTTCCATGGCGTGGTAAAATTCAATAACAGGCAGCGCAACTGCATTGAACAGAAACATGCCAATGGCGTAACCGATCACCGCACCAAGCGTGGTTCCGGCCGTGGCTTGTGCTGCAAATCTGAACGCCGACTGCGGTTGCCCGAGCGCCAGCGCGATCAGTAAAATATCCGGTGGAATCGGGAAAACACAGGCTTCTATCGCGGCAATCGCAAACAAGGCCCACCCGGCATTGGGGTGATCCGCCCATGACAACGTCCAGTGATACATTTTCCGCAACCATGTTACCGGAGATAATTGACTTAACGCGCTAGTGATGATTAACTCCTTTTAACAACGGTACAAAGGTACAGGCATCAAAATACTCTTCTGAAATAATAAGAGCCTGCCTGCGGCGGCGCACCAGTCGGTGCACGCCATCGGAGCCTTCCGGCAGCAGCAATACGCCACCCGGCTTCAATTGCTGCAACCATATATCGGATGCAAAGCCACCGGCAGTCACAATTATTGCGTCAAAGGGTGCATAATCTTCCCAGCCTTCCAGACCATCGCCACATTTAAGCATGACGTTGGCCAGGCGTGCCGCGCGTAAATTCTGTCGCGCTCGCTGATGCAAAGCTTCCATGCGTTCGATGCTGTAAACCCTGCGGCACAGGCGTGATAATACTGCTGTTTGATAACCGCACCCGGTGCCGATTTCCAGCACGCGCTCGTGGCCTTTCAATTCCAGTAACTCGCTCATGCGGGCAACCATATAGGGCTGTGAAATGGTTTGGCCGCAGCCTATGGGTAAAGCACAATCCTGATAGGCGCGGGCGGCCAGAGCGGAATCAACGAATTTATGGCGTGGCACCATCAGCATGGCAGCAAGCACACGCTCATCGACAATGCCTCTGGCTCTGAGTTGGCCGCTCACCATACGCTGGCGCGGTCGTTCAAACGATGGGGACGCATGCTCAGGCATCAGTCGATTCTTCACACTATGCGCTCCCCGTGACATGCATGCTTTTCCCTCAGGTGACATAAACAACGTTGCAACCAGAAAGTGCCATACATGTAGTTTGTTAGAAAATGGTCGGGACGAGAGGATTCGAACCTCCGACCACTTGACCCCCAGTCAAGTGCGCTACCAGGCTGCGCTACGCCCCGATTTATTGGCGCTGAAGCATACTTAAATCATCAAAGAATGTAAGGGGCTGCAAAATGAGGGCTGCAAAACGATGCCATACAAAAGACAGCCCGGATCAGCGGATCTGTGCCGTCAAACCAATCAATCCAGCAATTTATGGATTTCAGTTAATTCCTGCTTCAATTGATTCAGAACAGTCTGGCTGTCCTTCTTTTCGACGATATCTTCCAGATCGCCACTGAGTAAACGCTTCTTGGCACCACGAATGGTAAAATTAAGATCATACAATAAATGTTTAATCTGAAGCACGGCATAAACATCCCTATGCCTGTAAAAGCGACGGTTACCACTTTTTTTGACCGGCTTGATATGCCTGAATTCAGTCTCCCAATAACGCAATACATGGGGTTCGACAGCGCATATATTACTCACCTCCCGAATAGAGAAGAATAGTTTATCGGGCAGCTCCGGAACCTGTTGACCTGCTTTGGCCAAAGCCTGTTTTGCATTCATTTATCTGCCACTCCCGTCAGTTTGTTTTTCAACAACGGACTGGCGCGAAAAGTCACTACCGAGCGCGGGGCAATGGTGATGTCCGTGCCTGTCTTGGGATTGCGGCCACGCCTGGCATGTTTTTGGCGCACAACAAAATGACCGAAACCGGACAGCTTGACGCTATCGTGCTGCTCTAACGAATCCCGGATTACATCCAGTACCGATTCAACAATCTGAGCCGACTCTTTTTTAGTAAGGCCTACGCGTTCATGAACAACTTTTGCAATATCAGCTTTGGTCATGTCTCCACCTGTCGAAATATGAATTAAAACGGACGATTACCCTGTTCCGCTAGAAACAACATGTGAATATTAATAGAACCTGTTAATATGTCAAAGGTTTTTTATTACCAGCCTACGAATAAATCGAAGGATTTGATTCGTGACAGCTTGCCAAAAGCGCGGAAATTACGGATGCAGCGCTAAAAATGTTCCGCCATTACGTTTGCTTACTTCCCGCATCAGGATAGCAAAGCGGTTGGTCGTGTACGGAGACATAAATCCGATAGCGTGGATTTTGGCCAATCTTTTTCCCGTGATGTGATTACTGTTCAGTTTGCCGATGGTAGCAATCACCGGATCATAGGATGCGCCCGAATAATCATCGCCGAAAATATAAATGGATAAGGATCTGTCTGGCCGTGCGTATTTTTTCAGCGCCACCTCCAGCCCTTCAACCGGACTGCTGTTGGAAGCGCTATTCCATGTTCTGAACATATTCATAACGGCCCTGCGCCGTTGCGGCGTGTCGGGAATCCATTTGCCGGCATAACTGGAGATCAAATGGGTGCCATTATCATTCATGATTTGAAAACCCGTCACTTTGGGATGTATCTTCAGTACATTAATCAGTTCCCGCGATACGCGCGGCCAGATATTGAGCATACTGCCCGAGGTATCGACGATGAAAATGATATAATCGCTATCAACCGGGATGCCGCCGACTTCCGCATCTCTTTTGGTGGCAGAGCTGGGCCTGATTGAGGCGCGTTTGAGCGAGGCTTCAACCACGGACAGCCCTTCGAGATCGCCATCCAGCTTTTCCAGTTCGCTGCTTTTAGCGCCCAGTTGCTTTTTTGTTGTTGCCTCGGATTGTTGAATCAGCGCACTGATCTGCTTGAGACTGGCCAACTCCTGCTGTTTCTTTTCCAGATCTCTGGTGGATGCCTCAACACTATCTTGTGCCGACATCACTTGCTGCAACATCTGTTTGGCCGCATCAATATCCGGGCTGGTGGTACTTTCAAGCGGTTTGGAAATTAGCACCAGCAAAACGACAGCACCAAAACCGCAGGAAACGATATCCAGAAAAGACAGACTGAAAATTTCCAGATTTCCCCGCCGTGATTTCATGGCCAACTCAGCGCCGGGCTAATCAGCAAACCGCCTGTTGAAGCGCTCCATGCCCAGTATTCGGGAGCCGCCTGCGGATCGCCTTCGATGGGCAGCAGGATCACATTTATTGTGACGCCGCCCTTGGGCGAGCTTTCAGCAATACTCTGGCGGAACAGTTTTACACGGCAATCCCCGGAAATATTGCTGGATTTACCCAACAGCGAACTGCAAGCCGCGAATGGGTTGAGACTGGCGTAACGCGATTGCCCGGCTGTGGGCAGGCCATCGGTCACCACATACATATCGGTAGGCCTCAGTGCGGCTGCTTTTTGCAGACCTGATTGCAGATTGGTTGAACCGCTCGGCACCAGCTTATCCATGGCGCTATACAGCTTGTTAATGCTATTGGCATCGCGGCCATTGAGCCACCCGCCTCCACCCAGCACCGTGGCCGTTTTATTATACGCCACGACCGCGACCTGACTGGATTTGGGTGTGCGCGCCAACAGCCAGCGCATAATGCGTTTGGTGCGCTGCCATTTGGGGCCTCTTTTTTTCTCGCGCTCGCTACTGTTTTTACGGCGAATGATTTGAATCAGCTTTTCATCGGTCATCGATGCGCTGCTATCGACGAGAAAGACGATTTTATGCCCTTCGACCTTGATGCCCATAATATACGTTTCTTCCCCGCCGCGATCGCTTTCCACCACATCCTCTTTTTTCGCTTTGGGGGCGTTTTTAATCGTGTTTTTGACGGCTGAGAGTTCCATGTTCTTTCGCTTGAGCAGGTCGCTCTTTTTGGCCATTTGCTGTTTCAAGGCGGAGACCGTTGCCTGATTGCTGCTGATCTTTTTCATTTCAATTAGCGCATCAGCATCAAGCCTGGAGATTGACTGGTTCAGTGTTGTTTGCTGTTGCTGTAGCTCTGCCAGATCGGACTGCAACAGGTTGGATTCTGTGCCGGGTTGATCAACGTTATGTTTGATAATCATAAACACCAGAATAATAGCGCCCAGGCCGCAAGCCATAATATCAAGGAATGCGATACTGAATCCTTCGGTTTTGCGACGGGGTTTCAGTGTGGGCCTACTGTTCGGAAATGCGTTTTAACAGGAACTTTTCACAATAGGCTTGCGTATCCACAACCAGACCATCCTGCAATCGCTGCAACTGATGCAACAGCAGCATCAATAGAATGCTCACCAGCAGCGCGACAAAGGTGGAGTTAAAAGCAATGCCCAGGCTATTTGTCATACCGGCGATATCGCCGGCCAGCGCCTGATCAGCCAGAGAAAGCGCCTGGCCAATGCCCCTGACCGTGCCAACAAAGCCGATGGAAGGGATGACCCAGATGAGATAGCGGATCATCGAATTTTCCGCCTCCTGTCGAACAGCCAACGATTCGACGCTCGATTCCACCGCATCGGAAGTATTCTGCACATCGTTGGTAATTAAATAACGCCGCAGGCTTGCCATCAACGTCTCAACCAGCGGCGTTTCTCTGGTTCCCGTCGGCAGCTGGTCGAGATTGGACAAAGCGGCTTTAAGATCGCTACCCTCTTCTGCCGTATCTTCCAGCAGGTCGACGGTAAACAGGTAATGATCTTTGAGAATAGCGAAGCACTTGCTCAGAATCAGATAGACCGCCCATATCATCAGAATGAGGCAGATTTCCTGTTCATAATCTTTCAGCACCACCAACAGATCGCGCGGTGCCGATTGTCCGGCCAGTTTGGCTTCGGCAATAATCATGTCGGCCTGTGGCCGGATATAACCTATGTAGGTCAGGTGTACGCTAATGGCGCTACCGATGAGTACAGCCAGGCTTTTAATCATCTCGGACATACGAGTCTCCTGTTTTTAAATATCTACCGGGAATGTGGCCGCTGAATTCAACTGGATGGTTCGCATAGCGGCATACGCCGTGCCTGCGAGCAATCCAAGGGCAAGAATGGTTATGATAATAAGCGTACTTCGCTTGAATCGTTTGGATTTGTGAATATCAGCCATGAATTCCTCCTTGCTTGTCATGAGTCGGTCGGGTTAAGAATTTTGTTCCACTCTTTATTTCCTATGTTTCCAATAACTTGGGTCACGATGAAGGTTCATAACTGCAATGATATATATTGCTTTCTGTTCTTGGGAGTAAAGGACTCCGTATGGAATGAGAAATTATCTTTCAAATCTATTCCATATTTTTTGAAAGACTTCTTGTCCCGACACAGTCTGCACAGCACCCGACCTTAATTCTGCAAGACGCTGTTGCGCTACCTCTGCCCACTTTTTATCTATTTCAGATTCTGGCTGATTCAGGCTGCGTAGCAGTGAGTCAATAACTAGGGCACAATCCTCCACGGGGAGAGATGCGGCATCGTCAATCAGTTGTTTTGTGTTCATTTCT
>CAZDFL010000025.1:0-15344 GCA_964504835.1 uncultured Zetaproteobacteria bacterium | reverse complement strand
ATAATATTACTACCCATCTGATCAACGGCGTAACGGGCTGGCTCTTCGGGCAGCTTGAAGAAGCAGGAATTACCCCACCATCCGACCTGAGTTTCCAGTCCATTCTCGGTCTGGTGATGCAAATTCTGGGTATCACGATGGATAAAATTTTCGAGAAACTGGCGGAAAAGATCGGACAGGAGAAGGTGGATCGTATCCGTGGTATGATGGATCGGTTAACCGGTATTTGGGCTTTTGTTTCCGATGTGATGACACGCGGCCCGGTAGCGATTTGGGAATATGTCAAAGAGAAGCTGAATAATCTCTGGGATATGGTGCTTGATTCGGTACGCAACTGGGTGGTGACCAAGATCGTGCAACAGGTGACGGCCAAGCTGCTCAGCATGCTTGATCCGACCGGCATTATGGCAGTGGTCAACGGATTCATCGCTTTCTATAACGCTGTGCAATCGTTTATTCAGTATTTGACCGAGATGTTGCAGGTTGTCAATTCATTCGTCGAAGGTGTTGCCGAAATTGCCAGCGGTAGTGTCGAGACCGCAGCGAATTTCCTTGAGAATGCAATGGATCGCGCGATGCCCGTGGTCATCGGTTTCCTCGCCAATCAAGTCGGCTTGGGTTCGCTTGGCAGAAGAATCGGCGAAATGATTGAACGGGTTCAGGCCAAGGTGGATGAGGGCTTGGATTGGTTGATTGATAAAGCTGTGAGTGCAGGGACTTCATTTATGAATATGGTGACTGGCAGAGGGGGGGGCAATCAGGGTGCTACGGATGAGCCGCAGCATAGCCCCGAGAAGCAGGCGCAGATTGATACGGGTTTGGAGGCTGTTGCAAACGAGGAGGCACGGCTAGCCAGAAACGGAAAAATATCAAGAAGCGATGCGGAACATGTTGCAACCATCGTCAGGCGCAATCATTCGGTATTCAATTCATTCGAAGTGGTTGATGGAGGTGATAGCTGGAATTACAGGTACACCGCCAGCCGTCCGGCGACTTTTGATACGTCACAAACCAGCAAGGCTGTCGATGAATGGCCAACAGGAACCCAAAATGACCCGATTCCGATAAAATGGTATAAAAGAGCGGAGGATTATCCAACTATTGGGAGAAAAGGGTCTGCTAGTGGGGTAACATTGCCAGGAGCGGAAGACATAGATCTTCGGGTAGACACGTCAAACTTTCCGAGTCGTGGTGCAATATTAAAACGGAGAACTGGGAGAAATGATACTGTGAAAGGTCGAGTGTATAGGCGCTTACGCTCGCTTCAGTCTAACAGTACATATACTGTTTCGGAATCTCCCTATGCCATTGATCATGTGAAGGATTTGGCATGGGAAGGTCAAGATGCCCTTGGCAATTTATGGCCACTTGGCACAAATAAAAATACAAAAGCGAATTCGTCCCATTATCAGAAAGCTACTGCAATGGTAGAAGGTCAGCGTGTTACCAAATCAGTAAGGAGTTGGGGCGTGACCAAATATTTCTGGGTTGCCAAGGTTGTAAATCCAACAAGCGACCACAGTAGAACTTCTCCTGTCAACGATGGTACTGACGTACCCAAGAGAAAGTCATGAGAAAGGAGTTATAAATGAAGATTGTAGGAGTAGTTCTGGCATTATTTCTTATTGTCGGAGTGGTTTGCGGGATTGGTTTTGGTCTTGTTTCAGGCTACGAATTTCTTTCCGTGCAATGGGGGAGCCTGAGCAATGACTGGAAGGCGATATTGATTGTTGTTGGTGCGCTGCTGATTGCGTGCACGCTGTATCTGTCGTGGTCGATTCAATCGGCAATGAAGCGATATGCGCTGAAAGGGGCGGGTAAGGTGCAAGTCTATAATGCTTTTATTGATTGGTATGCGGTTTTGAAGCAGAACGAAAATTCAGTGGTTGATACTGCTGCATTTCGGGAGATCAGGAACCGAATGGCACTGTGGGGTGGAAAGCAGGTATCCAGGCAGGCGCATTTACTCTTTGAATTATTGAATAGTGAAAAGCCTGATGCGGAAGCTGTGATGAAAAAAGCTGATGGCCTGTATCTGGTGATCCGTCGAGAACTGGGTAACGGGGGGCAAAAGCCGGAAAGGGGTATTATTTGAACTAGCGGTTTGGTTCTTTCAGGTATGGAGTTTTAGCAGTTGGATGAGGGCGGTTTGAAACATGCATAAAGTCATTCGCAGAAGAAAGAAACGATCCTCATCAGTTGGTTCCAGCAGAGGGAGGAAGGGTGGGGCCATACTGCAGCCGGTCAATCGGGATCAGCAGAATCAGGTGCATCAGATTCTTCACCCCACATCCATTCAGACCAAATTAAAGGTCGGTCAGCCCAATGATAAATATGAGCGGGAGGCGGACCGCGTTGCCGATAAGGTGATGGGCATGCCCGAACCTGTACTTCAACGCCAGCCTGAGAACGAAGATGAGGAGGTACTTCAGACTAAACTGCCGGCCGCTCAGATCACTTCGCTGGTGCAAAGGCAAGAGGCTCCATCCAAGGAAGAGGCAGAACCGGTTCAGGCCAAGTCGGCGGATGAGCTGCAACGCCAGCCAATCGAGGAAGAACTGCAGGCCAAAGAGGTTGCTGGTTTGACTCCACTGGCACCATCCAATACCGAATCACGTCTCAATAGTTTGAAATCCGGGGGTCATCCACTGGATTCGGCTACGCGCAACTTTTTTGAGCCGCGTTTCGGCCACGATTTTAGTAAAGTGAAAATTCATACTGACAATCATGCTTCGGAAACAGCCAGATCGATCAATGCGCGCGCTTTTACGGTGGGCAATCACGTGGTGATGGGGGCGGGCGAATATCAGCCTGGGTCGCCATCAGGGCAACGATTGCTTGGTCATGAATTAACCCATGTGGTACAGCAACAGAAAGCGCGCGTCCCGAATTTCTCGAATAGAAATACTAATAATACAGTTCGCAGGAACCGGGGATTTAAACAGGCAATTCAAGTTTCTGAGCCCCATGTTCAGAGGAATGTGCTCAGAGGTAGAGATTTACCCGTCATTGCACCGTTTACAGCCTCCCAAACAAGCACTTTTACTCGACTGGTTCAGACTTACCTGACTACGCGCAACCAGGAAGATGGGCGGGCTGTAGTCACGGCGGTCGCATTGGCCCTGGAGGATGCAGGAGTCGTCCACTACAACAGGCGTGACGTTGATAGCCATTCCCCACAATTTAGAAGACGACCCAGCATTGCTGCGTCGGAATCCTCGGGAAGTAACCATGATGAGGCCGGTTATACCTTTGCATTTAATGGAAAAATTAAGGTAGAAATATATCCGCATGCATTTATTGGCTCTGATGCTCATAACAGTCTCGGTTTTTTGACTGGTGTGATTATACATGAATATATTCATGTGTTGCAGAATTTGTCCGGCCCTCAGGGATCAGATGCCCAAAGAGAATTCCAGGCTTGGCTATGGCAGGCAGAGCATATTGCTCAGTTGGGAATTACTCCGGGAACAGAAGGTTCAAGACAAATTTCTGGTTTGCTCAGAAGATATTACCGTCAACTGCCAGCGCCAGAGAAACGTCGTTTTCGCAGAAGATTTAATAATGCCGTTGATGCGCTATAGGGCACTATTGCACCAGCATTGTAATTAACATGACATGAGAAGGCTTTGCATTCCAGGGTCTTCTACTTTTTTAGTGGCGTGGGAAACGGGCTATGTCAGTTCGGCTTTGCGTACTGAACAACCGTTTTGGCATGGGCTATTCAATCTGATTCTGATCTGTTGAGACTATCTCGGTTTGAGGCGCTGTGCCGGATGTGCGTAAAGAAAGCGCCACATCGGTGCGTGAAAGCATGCCTGAGAGACGTCGTTCTGTGTTCAGGATTGGGATATGGCTGATGCCGTGGACGGTGAATATCGAGACTGCTTCGCTCACATGCGCATCTTCCGGCAATGTGATCACAGGAGAAATCATCAACTGTCCGACCACTTCGGCTTTGCTTGAGTGTATCCCGTGGGTGGGTTTGATCAGTGCTTTTAGTCGTTGTTCAATCGTTTCTCCGGAAAAATGATCGGCGGCCTGTTTGAAATCGCTCACTGTAATGATGCCGTTTATCCGTCCTACCCGACTGACGACCGGCAGGCTTTTGATCTTGTGCTGCTGCATCAGCGCCCATGCGTCTTTCAGACTGTCACCGAATTCAACAGTAATGACCTGCCGGGTCATGATGTCCCGGCATAGCATGTTTCCCAAACTGCGTTTATGGGCGAATGCGGTGGCGCGGGCATAGATATCATTCAAATCTTCAATGGTTACATCAATATAGGTATTGATCTCCTGTAGTGCGCTGTTCAGATCATCAGATGTGAACGGGGCAGTAGTTGGCAGATCATGCTCTTCATGATCCTCAGGAGTGGGGATAAATGCTTTGGGTTGACGTCTCTGCGCCAGCAGCAGGCGCGTTAGCCAAACAGCGCTGCCCAAAATAAGGACATTCAGCCCGACAGGAACCAGCACATACAGATAACCCAGCGAGTGAATCTGTTCGCCGCCGATCACGGCGACCAGTGCGGCTGCACCGCCGGGTGGGTGCAGGCAGTTTAATTGGTGCATGGCAAAAATAGCCAGCCCGACAGCCAGTCCGCTGGCCAGGAACAGATCAGGCACCCATGCAGCACAGCTGACGCCGACGGTAGCCGATACCAGATGTCCACCGACAAAGGACCAGGGGCGGGTGAGCGGGCTGTGTGGGGCGGCATAGAGCAAGACTGCGGCTGCCCCCATGGATGCCACGACATAGGGCAGGCCGACACTGCCGACAACGTGGTAGCTGACCCAGGCAACCAGCCCGATACCAATGACGGCCCCCAATGACGATGTGATCATCTCTTGCTGGGATTGTCGAGGTGCCAGCTCACTCAATAATTTTGTCAGAATACGCATGAGATGTAATTCTTTACCATGCCCGGCCCAGAGTAAAGCGGGAGCCTTTTCCAATATGAAAGGTTGGTTCAAGCCAGACTCAAACAACAGAGGCTACTCAATGAGTAGCCTCTGTTGTTAAAGAAACCCCGACACTAACGTGGCAAGGTGGTTGTGCCTGTCAGGTATTCGTCCACGGCGCGGGCGCATTGGCGGCCTTCGCGGATGGCCCAGACGACCAGCGATTGACCGCGACGCATGTCACCGGCGGTGAATACTTTGTCGATGCTGCTGGTGTAATCCTGATCGTTGGCAGCCACATTGCCGCGCCCGTCTTTTTCGACACCTAACTCTTCGAGCATGCCTTCATGCACCGGGTGCATAAAGCCCATGGCCAGCGTGATTAACTGGGCTGGCAGCTCGAATTCAGAGCCTTCGATTTCATTCAGTTTCCACTGGCCATTTTCCTGCTTCCATTCTACGCGTACGCATTCGATAGCGGACACATTGCCATCATCATCGCCGATGAATCGTTTGGTGGAGACTTCCCAATCGCGATCACAACCTTCTTCCTGCGAGGTGGAAGTGCGCAGCTTCATCGGCCAGTTTGGCCAGGTGGTCAGTTTATCCGGTTCATCGACCGGTTTGGGCATGATTTCCAGTTGGGTGACGGATTCCGCGCCGTGGCGATTGGAGGTGCCGATACAGTCAGAACCGGTATCGCCGCCGCCGATGACAACCACATGCTTACCGGCAGCCGAGATGAATTCATCTTCCGGGATTTCATCACCGAGTACGCGTTTGGTGTTTTTGGTCAGGAACTCCAGTGCGAAATGGACACCACCAAGTTCACGGCCCGGCACTGGTAAATCACGCGGTTTCTCGGCACCGCCGCTTAATACGACAGCATCGAAATCATTGAGTAAAACCTTGGCCGAAATGTTGCCGCCAATATGTGAATTGACCCGGAACTCCACGCCTTCAGCGCGCATCTGCGCCATGCGGCGATCAATCACGGCCTTGTCGAACTTGAAGTTCGGGATGCCGTAGCGCATCAGGCCTCCAATGCGGTTGTTCTTCTCAAATACCACCACATCGTGACCGGCGCGGGCCAGTTGTTGGGCTGCGGCCATACCGGCTGGGCCGGAGCCGACGATGGCAATGCGTTTGCCGGTTTTGATTTCGGCAATTTGCGGCGTAATCCAACCGTTCTCCCAGCCCTTTTCGACGATGGCGAGTTCGATGTTTTTAATCGACACCGCATCGCCAATCAGATTGACCGTACAGGCTTCCTCGCACGGAGCAGGGCAGATGCGACCGGTGAATTCGGGGAAATTATTGGTCGAGTGCAGGATATTCAGTGCCTCATGCCAGTTGCCGCGATATACCGCATCATTCCATTCCGGGATGATGTTGTTGACCGGACAACCGTTATGGCAGAAGGGGATACCGCAATCCATGCAGCGCGCGCCCTGGGTGGCCATATCTTCCGGCAGTTTGTAAAATTCATCGAAATGCATGATACGGTCAGCGACCGGTGCATAACTCAGGTTTTCGCGGGAAAATTCCTTGAATCCGGTGGGCTTACCCATGAGTGGTCTCCTTTGCTGCGGCGTCTGATTGTTCCGCCTCTCCCTCTGCTTTTAACTGCGCTTCCACTTCCGCCATGGCGCGGCGGTAATCGACAGGAATGATTTTGACAAACTGGCCGACAAAATCGTTCCAGTTATCCAGAATATTTTTACCGACGCTGGAATTGGTGTAGTGCACATGACGCCCGATCAGAGTGCGTACAATCTGTTGATCGTTCTGACTCAAGCTGTGTTTGATATCTACCCGACCATGCGTTTCCAGATCCGAGCCCTGATGATCCAGCGCTTCGAGTGCATCGGCTTCCGATGTGATGGCTTCCAATGCCACTTGAGCCATATTGCAGCGGCTTTCAAATGTCCCTTCAGCATCCAATACATAAGCAATACCGCCGGACATGCCTGCCGCGAAGTTGCGACCGGTTTCACCGAGTACCACGACAGTGCCGCCGGTCATATATTCACAACCGTGATCACCGACGCCTTCAACCACGGCAACAGCGCCGGAGTTGCGCACAGCAAAACGCTCGCCGCCAATACCACGGAAATAACATTCACCACCGGTAGCGCCGAACAGCACGGTATTACCGACGATAATATTATCTTCAGCAACGAGATTGGATGCTTCCGGCGGATAAATGGCGATGCGTCCGCCCGATAAACCCTTGCCGACGTAATCGTTACCCTCGCCAGCCAGATCAATCGAGACGCCGCGTGCCAGCCAGGCACCGAGCGACTGACCAGCCGTGCCCTTGGCTTTAATGGCAATGGTGTCTTCAGGCAGTCCTTCATCACCGTAGCGTTTGGCGACTTCACCAGAGAGCATGGTGCCAAAAGAACGGTCCACATTGCAGATCGGTGTTTCGATGATAACCGACTGTTTACTTTCCAGTGCCGGTTTGGCCTGTTCGATCAGTTTGTTGTCGATCAGTTTATCCAGCCCGTGATCCTGTGATTCGCAGTGGTGAACGGCCGTGCCGTTCGGGTCAATACGATGGAAAATCGGGGAGAGATCCAGCCCCTGCGATTTCCAGTGTTTGATGGCCTCATTGGTATCCAGAATATCAGAGCGACCAATCATTTCGTTATAACTACGGAAACCCAGTTCAGCCATGATTTCGCGTGTTTCTTCGGCGATATACATGAACAGATTGACCACATCTTCCGGTGTGCCAACGAATTTTTTGCGCAGTTCGGGGTCTTGCGTAGCGACGCCAACCGGGCAGGTATTGAGATGGCATTTGCGCATCATGATGCAGCCTTCAGCAATCAGGGCGATGGTGCCGAATGCTACTTCATCCGCGCCGAGCAAGGCCGCAATGACCACATCGCGACCGGTTCTGATTTGCCCGTCGGTTTGCAAGGTCATACGTCCGCGCAAACGGTTGAGCACCAGCGTTTGCTGCGTTTCAGCCAAGCCCAATTCCCACGGCGTACCGGCATGTTTGATCGAGGTCAGCGGTGAAGCGCCGGTGCCTCCATCATGGCCGGCAATCACCACATGATCGGCATGCGCCTTGACCACGCCGGCGGCAATGGTGCCGACGCCGATTTCACTGACCAGCTTGACCGAAATGTCAGCGCGAGGATTGGTGTTCTTGAGATCGAAAATTAGCTGAGCCAGATCTTCAATTGAATAGATATCATGGTGCGGTGGCGGCGAAATCAGCCCGACACCCGGCGTGGAATGACGCACACGACCAATGCGCTGATCGACTTTGTGACCTGGCAACTGGCCACCTTCACCCGGCTTGGCGCCCTGCGCCATTTTGATCTGAATCTGATCGGCATTGGCCAGATATTCGGCGGTGACGCCGAAGCGGCCCGATGCCACCTGTTTAATGGCCGAGCGCATCGAATCGCCATTTGCCATCGGGGTGAAACGGGCGCGTTCTTCACCACCTTCGCCGGTATTGGATTTGCCGCCCAAACGGTTCATGGCAATGGCCAGGTTGGAGTGGGCTTCGTGCGAAATCGAACCGAAGCTCATGGCGCCGGTGGCGAAACGTTTAACAATCGCTGTAGCTGGCTCGACTTCTTCTAGCGGTACCGAAGAGCAGCCTTTGAATTTGAACAGCCCGCGTAGTGTTTTCAGTTTTCCGGCCTGATTGTTGATGATGTTGGCATATTCTTTGTACAGGCCGTAATTGGATGTGCGCACGGCGTGTTGTACTTTGGAAATAGCTTCGGGGGTCAGCGTATGTTCATCGCCGCGCACGCGCCAGGCATATTCACCGCCGACATCGAGCGCTTTTTTGTAAATCATCACGCCACGGAAGGCATCGATATGCCGCTGCGCCGCTTCCTGCGATACTTCAGCCAAACCCGCTCCCTCAATCTGGGTCGGCGTGCCAGTGAAATATTTTGCGATGAATTTACTCGATAACCCAATGGCTTCAAAGATTTGCGCGCCGCAGTAGGACTGGTAGGTGGAGATGCCCATCTTGGACATCACCTTGAACAGGCCTTTGCCCACCGCCTTGATATAGCGGCTTTCGATTTCCTGATCGCTCAATTCATCCGGCAATTGGCCCTGACGTTTCATATCGCTCAATGTTTCAAAGGCCAGGTACGGATTGATTGCTTCGGCACCGAAACCGGCCAGACAGGCGAAATGATGCACTTCGCGGGCAGATCCGGTTTCCACCACTAAGCCGGTGTCGGTTCTTAAGCCCGCACGAATCAAATGATGATGCACTGCCGATGTGGCCAGCAGGGCGGGGATGGCGATGTTCTGCGGATTCATGCCGCGATCAGACAGGATGATAATATTAAAATGATCACGCACAGCCTGCTCGGCTTTGTGACAGAGCTCGGTCAGCGCCGTTTTCATGCCCGCAGCACCCAGATCGACCGCATAGCAGGAGGACAGGGTAATGGTGCGGAAACGGTTGTCAGTGTACTGATCAATATGGCGAATCTTCTCGACATCGACATTGGACAGAATCGGCTGATGCACTTCGAGCCGCAGTTGCGGTTCTGCTTCATCGAGCCCGAGCAGATTCGGATTGGGGCCAATGATGGAAGTCAGGCTCATGACCATTTCTTCGCGAATCGGATCAATCGGCGGGTTGGTCACTTGCGCAAACAACTGGCGGAAATAATTGTACATCGGCTTGGCGCGGTTGGAGAGCACGGTCAGTGGACTGTCGTTGCCCATCGAACCGGTACCCTCCTGCCCGGAGATGGCCATCGGTGTAATCAGGAATTTGAGATCTTCCTGGGTATAACCGAAAGATTGCTGGCGATGCAGCAGGGTTTCGTGATCGGGCGCTTGTGGGGCTACTTCTTCCGGCAGGTCTTCGAGCTGGATCTGGGTTTTGGCCAGCCATTCCTTGTACGGTTTACTGGTGGAGAGCTGTTGTTTGATTTCGGCATCATCAATAATGCGTCCTTCTTCCAGATCGATCAGCAACATCTTGCCCGGCTGTAAACGCCATTTTTTGATGATACGCTCTTCCGGAATATCGAGTACGCCCATTTCGGAGGCACCAAGCACCAGGCCATCATCAGTGACCAGATAACGCGCCGGACGCAGGCCATTGCGATCCAGTGTTGCGCCAATCTGACGTCCATCGGTAAAGGCCACGGCGGCAGGGCCGTCCCACGGCTCGGTCAGGGCGGCGTTGTATTCATAAAACGCGCGACGACTTTCATCCATCTGCTTGTTGCCGGACCATGCTTCAGGAATCATCAGCATGGCAGCGTGGGCCAGTGAATAACCACCGGCTACCAGCAATTCCAGTGCATTGTCAAAACAGGCTGTATCGGACTGCGCTTCTTTAATCACCGGCCACAGTTTGGCCAGATCGTCGCCCAATAATTCGGATTTCATCGAATGGCGGCGTGCGTTCATCCAGTTGATATTGCCGCGCACGGTATTGATTTCACCATTATGAGCCATCATGCGGAACGGGTGAGCCAACTCCCATGACGGGAAGGTGTTGGTGGAAAAACGCTGATGCACCAGTGCCAGCGCCGATTTCATGCGCGCATCGCGCAGATCTTCATAGAATGCCGCCACCTGATGGGAGAGGAACATGCCTTTATACACAATCGTGCGGCTGGAGAGCGAGGCGGTATAGAATTTGGCAGCATCGTCAAAGCCCATGGCCGTGACCCGGTGCGTTGCTACTTTGCGAATGACAAATAATTTACGTTCAAAATGATCCTGATCGGAACAATCCGCGCCGCAAGCGATAAAGAGCTGACGAATGATCGGTTCACAATGGGTGACGCTTTCCGGCAGGTCGGCGCGCACCGCATCGACCGGCACATCTCTCCAGCCGAGTAGCGTTTGCCCTTCTTCTGCAATCACCTGTTCATATGCGTCCTGACAGGCCTGACGATGATCTTTATTCTGCGGAAAGAACACCATGCCAACGCCGTATTCACCCGCATCGGGCAAGTCAAAACCCAGATCAGCAGTGACAGCCTGAAAAAAGTCATGCGGTATCTGCAACAGAATACCTGCGCCATCGCCTTCGCGCGGATCGGCACCGGATGCGCCACGATGGGTTAGCCGGGTCAGGATTTCCAGCCCTTTCTCAACAATATCATGGCTTTGATGGTTGTTGATATTGGCAACAAAACCAACGCCGCAGGCATCATGCTCGTTGCGCGGATCATATAAACCCTGTTTTCCTGGCTTACGGTTCACAGTTGTATACGAATCAGTCATATTAGCTAACCTCACTGGCGGAAAAAATTATCAGTAGTCGCCGCCTGAACAAAATCGCGGCTTGATGCAAAAGAACTAATACCTGACAATGGTTTTTCCAAAAAATCCCGCTCCCCCGGAGCAAAAAGGATGCGCAGACTAGCGAAAGTGAAGGGGATTCTCCAGCCTCACTGATAGCCTTATTGGGGTGGTATGCGTAGCGATGTTAGCATGGCGTATGCGTTAAACTGCGTGCCGAGCTTCAAATTATTGCTTCCGGCTGTCGCACTACAGTGCTTGCATGCTACAATTTATCACGCATTACGATCTTCGATCCCTTCCAGGGATTCCATGCATCGTAGTATGAGGCATTGTGAAACAGTTCCATGATTTGGGCATAGGTGCGGACTAAACGGAGATATAAGCCAACATACAGGGGCATCAGTGGCAGGAAAATGGCAAGGCGATAATCTTCTTTTCGTAACGAACCGCCATATCCCAGCGCATCAGTTGCTTGTCACCACTGACAAGAGCCATCCAGCTTATCCGTTTTGGCCACCTGGCCAATGGCACCAGCAAAGCGCCTGACATGAATCGGGTTGGCCACCACAAAGGGCAACTTCGCCATTCCACATGTCACAATAAAAGCATCCTCAAGTCGCCCGGTAGCTTCGATAATAATGCGATCAGGATGATGCTTCTTGAGTTTTATAATCGCCTCTTTGATTGTTGGTTGCATTTGTCATAAACTCACTCCGTCTTGCTAATACGGACTCCGGGGCCCAGTTGACTAACCGAGTTGGTTGCTTGGGTTCTATACAGCGTTCGCACTGGTTATCGTTCTCTCAACTGAGGAGCCAAACATCGATCGAACTGCTGTATAGAAAAGCTTTAGTTGCTGCTAAAGCCTGGGTCCCACTTTACCCAAACCGGGGAGGAAATGTGCCATACAAAAACATAGAGAGGAACGTTCGCTGCGCTCTCTTCCCTCATACAGGCCGTTTCTCCAAGTCTATTCACGGTGATTTATAAAGTATGATATCTAAAGTTTTTATTACGGCCACTGATACGGAGGCGGGAAAAACATGGGTGACTGCCGCTGCTATCCGCTATTTTCTTGAGCAGGATATACAAGTAAAAGCGCTGAAACCTGTCGCCTGTGGATTTGATGCGTCGGGACGCAATGAGGACATCGAAGCTCTGTTGGCCGCCCAGAATTTAACAGAGGCGTATCAGATCAACCTGTATCGCTTTGCCAAGCCTGTCGCGCCTTCGCAGGCTACAGTGGCCGAAGGTCAATCAATTGATTCTGGCAAGTTGGTGCGTTGGTGCGATGCCCAATCAGACAATGTTGATTGCTGCCTCACCGAAGGGGTAGGGGGACTGATGACGCCAATCACCGACACATGGTTAGTCTCCGACTGGATCGAGGCTATGCCGGATTGCGAACTCTGGCTGGTGGTCGGCTGCAAATTGGGCGCAATCAATCAGACGCTGCTGACACTCGATAAGCTGAAACAGATGGAACGCTCGCCTGCTCGGATTTTCTTTAATGCCACCAACATTGAAAATAACGACTGGATCGAATCAACCCGGCAAGCAGTCGAGCCGTTCCTGAATTCGGCTTGTGTTGTGTCCAGCATCCGCTTTGGCGAGTACCCGGACATATAATGGGATCATAACTGGCGAGGTGATTGTGGTATGAAGTGCATGAGTATTCTTATAGCGACAGTTGAACAGGAAGTTTACAGGGGAACAGCCAGTATGGTCATTGTGCCCAGCGTGGATGGTGAGATTGCCATTATGCCCGGTCATGCCCCATTGCTGGCCACGCTCAGACCGGGGGAAGTGCGGATCGACTGTGTGGATGATAAAGGTTGCCCTTGTCGTACGGATGATATGGTCGTGTTTGGCGGTTATGTCGAGGTTCAGCCCGATGGAGTCATTATTTTGGCCGATGCCATTGAGCGGGCTAAAGATATTGATGAAGCGCGGGCGAAGAAGGCGGTTGTGCAGGCGAAAGAGGTGCTGCGCTCTTCCGATCTGGAGAAAGCAAGCAAGGCCATGCTGGAACTGGAACTGGCGATTGCCAAATTGCGTGTTGTGCGCAGAAACAGAAAACATCCGTTGATGAAACCATGAAAAATCTTGCCATTCAAAACTCGTGCTTCGGCTTGATCTACAGCGTATGAATATGAAAAACTTTCGCATGGGCGATGTTTGGGGCGGTTTATCGGCCTCTGCTCTTGTGCTGCCACAGGCGATGGCGTTTGGCATCACGTTGTGGTCGCCCTACACGCAAGATCCGGCCGCAGCCGCTATGTCCGGGCTGGTTGCAGCGGCCTGCCTGTGTGCCGTGTCAGGCTTGTTTCGCGGTACCGACGGGCTGGTTGCCGCACCGACCGGCCCGACGCTGGTATTAATATCCGGTACGATTGCTGCGTTGGCATCGACGGGCCTGGTGGGCGACAGGTTGATTACGGCGACCCTGCTGACTGTAGCCATGGGCGGCATTTTTCAAATGCTGATAGGCGTTCTGAACCTTGGCCATTTGATTAAATTTATACCCTATCCTGTGGTATCCGGTTTTATGACCGGCTCTGCGTTGTTGATGATTAATTCACAAACGGGTGTTGTGCTTGGCGGAGAAACAAACCTGACCATGCAACAGGGTGCATGGATTCCTATGGCTACAGCGGGCATCACATTGGCGGCCATGGTGTGGTTGCCGCGCTGGATTCAACAGATTCCCGGCACGGTGCTGGGCCTGATGGCTGGCACGCTGGCATTTCATGCTTTCGCTGTTGCTCAGCTGGATAGCGTGCCGGTAAGCTGGGTGGTGGGCAGCCTGCCGGGATTAAGCGATTTGCATATTGGTTTTAATATTGCCCAAATCATTGATCAGTTCGACCAGTTTCCGTGGATGCTTATGCTTGGCTCTGCTTTGGCGCTGGCGGTGCTCGCATCGCTAGATACGCTGCTCACCGCCGTGTTGGCCGATGTATCCACGGGTTCTCGCCATCAGGCCAGACGTGAATTGATGGGGCAGGGTGGCGGTCATCTGTTGAGTTCGTTGTTTGGCGGCATGGCCGGTGCCGGCACCACCGGGGCGACGCTGGTGGCTATCCAAAGCGGCGGACGGCAGTGGGCCGGGGCGGTGACGGCGCTGTGCATGCTGCTGCTTATATTGCTGATGGAGCCAGTGGCTGCGGTGCTGCCGGTCAGCGTATTTGCCGGAATTATTCTCTATGTCGCCATCTTCGGCATGCTGGATAAGGATATTATGCTGTGGCTGCGCACGCCGCAGGCCAGAGCGGATGCCGCCATCGCCCTGATTGTGACGGGTGTAACGGTATTCTATGATCTGATGCTGGCTGTTGGACTGGGCGTGTTATTGGCGACGGTTGAGTTTATTCGATCACAAGTACAATCGGCGGTGGTGCAGCGGCGCTGGAATCTGGCTGAACGGACATCGCTACGTCGCCGACTCAAAAGCGAATGCTGCTGTCTGGCCGAACATCCTGATGCCATTGTCGGCTACGATTTAAGAGGAACGCTGTTTTTCGGCACGACTGACCATCTCTATGATACGATGCTCGAAGATTTGAAGCGGGCGACTTATATCGTTCTGGATATGCGCCGGGTTAGTCAGGTAGATATGACCGCTGTGCGTCTGATTGACCATATACATGGCATGATGCGCCAGCGTGATGGCGAGCTGATTCTTGCCCATGCGCCCAAAAGCATGGGGCTGGTGAAACGTCAGGGCCATCGTCATGAACGCCTGATTCCTTATCACAAGAGCACCCGCTTGCGCACGTTTTCTGATTCGGACAGGGCGCTCGAATATGCTGAAAACTGTCTGCTGCAAGCGCATTGCGGCAGAGGGCTTCAACAGCATGCGTCGATTGCGTTGGCAGATTCCGAGCTGATGGCGAATTTTAGTGAGAAAGAACAGGATAGTTTATTGCCATTTTTTGAACAGCGCGACGTCAAGGCGAAGGATTTTCTGTTTCGTAGTGGCGAACAAGGTGACGCACTGTTTGTTATTCTGTCCGGCGAGGTGGAAGTGCTGCTGCCATACGGTAGGAAAAAACACTTACGTCTGGCAATTTACGGGGCGGGTATGTCGGTGGGCGAAGTGGCTTTTCTGGAGCCGGGGTTGCGCCGGGCCGACGGGCGGGCGACGATGGATTGTAAGGTGGCGGTGC
>CAZDFL010000024.1:5456-15716 GCA_964504835.1 uncultured Zetaproteobacteria bacterium | reverse complement strand
GATCAACCTTTCCGGCAGTCATCTGGGCCAAAACGGCAAAATTATCTTTGCCTGCAACTCACCACAGGCAGTTCAAATTCCGCCCGGCCAGATAAAACAATGGAACTCGCTGGGTATCAGCTTTTTGCCACCGAAACAATTCGAAGAAAATGCAGCCAATGGTGATAGCTATGATATTTGCATTGAGCGTGAAGATGGCGTGAAAAGTGTTGGAGCCTTTCTCGTTGTTTACCAGGGCAAGGAAAAAGAACCGTTGAAAATATCCGGCACCATCACTTCGACCGATGGAGATGCGCTGACTGGGGCAACGGCGAGTGTAGAGATTGAAAACAAAAAACACACTGGAACATCGGGTTCGGACGGCAAGTATCAGATTGTCATTCCAAAAAAGGTTCAGTTGCCTGATTCGGTATTTGTTATGGCGGCCAAAAAAGATTTTAATACGGCCAGTAAAACCATCAGCAAAAAGAAATTTGACAAAGCCGACTTCACGCTTTCTGCGGCATCCAAATATCTGGTTCAGATTGATCAGGGTCTGCACCATCTCGGTAATGGAAAGTTCGGCGGGTCAATTAACTCTCAGTTCCAGCATTCTTCAGCAGAGGGCACCCGCTTCAAAAAGAGTTTTGAACTGGATGAGGAGCAATTGCCGCCATATGTCGTGGGTGCCAAATTACTATTGAGCGTCAAAGGTGCGGAGGAAAACAATCCTGTCATAATTAACGGGGAAAATATCGGCGTAGTGAACTCTTCCAATGGCGATGGCAGTGCCAGCGTAACGGCACTGGAGTTCGATATCTGTACGCTCAAGGCTGACAGCAATGCATTTGCTATTGCTTCAGCGGACAGCAATGCCAACAGCGACATTGATGACTTTGAATTTACCAACGTTCAGTTGGTATTAACGCCTGCTGGAGATATCAAAGGTATTGACAATAAATACTTTGCCAAGATTTCCTCTGTCACAGTTACCGATTCGAGCTTCCAGAAAAAAATCTCAACGGTAAGCAAGGATGGGCGGTTCTGGATCACAGCCAAAGGCAAATCCCGATGCGCCAATGCGAAGGGGTTGGCAAAAGCTGTCGTCTATCCCAAAGGGACAGGCGAAGCCAATCAAAAATCTGTACTGCTGATCGAGACCGATCCCGGCTCCTCGGCATTCAGGTCAACCAAAGCAGTTTCAGTCGCAAGCCTCGGCGCCAAAGAAGGCCAGACCATCGTCATTCGGGCTGGTATGAGAGGCACCAACCTGACTGTAAACGATCCCAATGCTGAAAAAATAAAAGAATTAAAACGTAAGCTGGGCATCGTCAGAGCGGCCAAAGAAAAATGGGACAGCCTCAGAGACCAATGGACGCGGCTTAGTGATTATATCGATGAACAGCGTGCGGCAGGCAATGACGTCTCTGATCTGATGCGAAATTTGCGTCCGATCACGGCCCAAATTCAAACAGCGCGCGCTGATTATGTCGCATTGACTCACAAACTTGGCACCATCAAATCGCTGCAGGCCGAGATTAAGAAACTGGATCCATCCTATGTTCCTCAATCGACATCCCCCGACAAAAGAAAGCACTCGCCTGTTGTGGCAAAGAAACAACCAAAAAAAGCGGCGCAAACACCGGCTGGCAGCAGTCAGGTAAAACAGAAAAAACCGACTTCCCCGACTCAGGGGGCGTCATCGCCTGGATCACCAAATACAGGCAATGCATCTGCGCCGGGCAAGCCAAAGCAGAAGCAAGCCCTGCTTAAGCCAGCGCGGTGGGATGCATATAAACTGAAAGTCGAGCCAAGAGGCTCCGGGTTGCCCAATATCGATGTGGTGAAAATCGCTTTCAACCGAACCTCGACACGCGCTGAAATGCGAATCAGGCATTACCCTGTTTCACTGCTGCGCGATGAGAAAAGCGGCATCATATCATACGCGGTAAACTGGCGTGGCGGCGACATCGCCGATCAACAGTCGGCCAACAATCAGGAAGGCATGAAGCAACTGAGCGAAAAAGCCAGCAAGCTTCGTCAGGGTACAGTAAGCAAAGCGGCAATTGCCCGCCTGATAAAGCAACAACTTGGAAAAAACTCACTGGATATGATCATACATAAGAGCCTCTAGTGTTTCGGCGGCTCCGGCATATTTTCGGCGAAGCCCTCAAAAATATCCGACAGCACTTCATCTTGCGAAGGTGCGGCAGGATATTCACCACTGTTTAAGCCAATCAGGGTATCGATAAAAACATCGACCAGTTCCTCTTTCCAGCGTTTGTCTTTGTTAAAGGTGCGCGAAGAATCATTGCTGTTGGTGTCCGATCCACGGACATAACCTGACCATGCCATAACGTTCTGCTTGAGATCATAGATGGTCAGCGTAGCGCCCATCTCCCGAGTCGTGGTTAGCGACACATCGACTTGCACTTGGTCATAATCGCCTTTTTTGGCATCTTCGGATGAATCGGCTACATCGGTCTCGGTTTGGTCGTGATTCTGACTGACGTGGTTTTTTTCGATGCGTGCCAGCATCAGATAACGGATATCGGGAAATGCCCGCCGAAGCAGTGCCGCATCAAGCGGATCGATCACACCGGATTGGCGATAGGCATTGAGCATCTGCTCAAAAGGTTCATAGCCCAGCGCCTTGAGCACATGGCCGGTTCGCATGATCACCAGCCGGGGTTTTTCTTCTGCAAAAGTCCGCCCCATCAAATCGCTGAAACGCATACGGGTCATATCATCGAGCGGCGTTACAGTTGATACGACACCACCAATCACAAAGCGACTCTGCATGAGTGTTTCGTATGTAAATGACGGGTGTTGCTGCATGCCAATCACCTGCGTTTTACAAGCACTCAGACCGGTCAGGCATATCAGTACAAAGATCAGTTTTTTCAAATTTCACCTCCCAATCTATCTGCTAAGGCCGCAAACATAGCAGGAAAAAGTCATGATAAACTACGAAATTTTTCCACTGCTGTGAGCAATAAGTTCAGCGCCGCAATGACAGTGCGTGACTGAATCTCATGCCGTGCGCCAGTGAGGTGCAGGCATTGCGAAACCACATCTTGTCCATCAATGGCAACCGCAACCCACACCGTGCCAACCGGCTTCTCAATACTGCCGCCGCCAGGGCCGGCAATGCCGCTGACAGCGATGCAGACATGCGCTGCATCTGCGCCGCCTTCGGCCATTGCTTCAACCACCGCTTCACTCACCGCACCGTGCTGCTCCAGCACATCAGATTTAACGCCAACCTCTTCCTGCTTGGCCTGATTGGTATAAGTCACCCAAGCACGATCCACCACAGCGGATGCACCCGGAACCCGGCATAAACGGGCGGCAATGCCCCCGGCTGTACAAGATTCCACCGTTCGGACTAAAAGCTGGTATTGCTTCAGCGTGGCTATGACCTGTTCTTCAATCAGCAAACCTTCTGCATTCAGAAACCGGCCATCGGCGGGTTTCGACAGGCTGGCGCTTAAACCGGGTTCCAAAGAGATATCCAGCGAATCATCCGCCCGTATATAGAGCGGCTGCAATGACGCCCCGCCGTTAAGGCAGGATAACCAGCCATGACGCTGAAAAGCAATATCGCCCAAAGGCAAGAGAACTGCCTGCCGCCCCTGCCTGTTAAAAGACCGGCAATGACGATCAGGGTTACATAAATCAAAGGTATGCATATCAGATTTTTCGGCATCATCGTGGCACGCAACTGTTCTCAGTTCTGCTTCACTGCCGAAAAATAACTGTCCCCCGGTCCTGGCATCATGCCAGCTATGCGATTCCAGCAAGTGCATCACCACATCCTCCGCTCCGGTAGATAACAACCACGCTCTCAACCAAGCCGTAGTGATACCGGCAACCGCCAGATCCTGCAACCCGGATTCGGAAATAATCAATGCGGCATGTTTTATTCGTTGAACCGTCACCTCACAAACCTGCCAGCACGGCGAGCCATGCCACTGCCATAACTGCCGCCGCCCCCATCAATCCGGCCACGATATCATCCGCCATAATCGACCACCACGGCGGCCCTATCTTTTCAGACAGGGATACCGGCCACGGTTTAAAAATATCGAACAGGCGAAAGGCAATGAATGCGATCAGAAATGATACCGCCCCATCACCAATAAACGGAACCAGCAAACCCAGACAAAGCCACTGGCCTGCCCATTCATCAATCACAATCCAGCCCGGATCTTTATCTTTCATTGCGGGCAATACGATGGCGCAGACGATGCAACCGATCACCAAAACAAGTCCGCTTGCAACGAGCAGCCCCATCACACCGACCCAATTCAAAATCAGCCATGCCGGTAATAAACAGGCCAGCGAGCCCCATGTGCCCGGCGCTTTGGGCAACCAGCCGCTACCAAAGCCAGCGGCGATCCAGTGATTGAATGTGCGTTCAGTCAAAATGGTCAAATCCTTTTTTTTCCATATTTGTTTCATCACCATGCACCCACAAGCTCACACCTTCGCCTTGGCGGCAATGGCCGAGACAAACAGCCAGCCCATCGGGTAAAGCAATGCCCGCCGGAGCCGTAAACAACAAGGCATAATCTTCGCCGCCATGTGCGATGAACTGCAAGGCCTGTGCCTCTCCAACGGCCTGACTTAATATCTGCCAGTCGGGCAAGGATGTGATCTCGATATCCATAGCGATACCAGAAGCTGCCGCGATATGCCCGGCGTCCTGCAACAGGCCATCGCTGACATCAATGCAGCATGAAACACCCGCGTTGCTCAGCTGAATCCCCGCCTCCAGTTGCGGCTGAATAGATTCAAAGTGGGATACAAAACCGCCGTCTTTTTGGTCATTCATCCATTGCTGTAAACCGAGCGCATGCACGCCCGCCCTGCCGACCAGCCAGATATCATCTCCGGGCAAGGCGGCATCCCGGCGCATGGCGGAACCCTCCGGTAATTGACCGGCCACGGTCACGCTGATGGCATTGGTGGCCGAGCAACAGGTATCGCCACCGGCCAGTTCCACATCATAACGTTTTAATGCGCGGGTCGAACCCATCCCCATCAATTCGACAGCAGACCTGTCTGCCGCCATTACATTCAGCCAGGCGCAAACAGGTTCTGCGCCCATGGCTGCCAGATCGGACAAGGCCGAACACACCGCCCTGTCGGCGGCCTGATCAAGCGGAAAATCTTCCGGCCAGTGAATGCCCTGCACGCTCGAATCGGTGCTAATAACCAGTTCCATACCGGGTTCGATTTGATGAATCGATGCATCATCACCGATGCCCAATCGGGTAAACGGTTTGCAGCTGCCACCGGCATGTTTGAATAACCGGTTAATCAGGGTGAATTCGCCTTCGCTCATAAGCGACACTCTGGCAAACATTCACAATAAATCTATTCCATGTCGCCGGGTTAGCCATACAACAACAGATCTGGCCTCAGGCGGCTTTCTCATTCTGTTGCGTTCCGATAGCAACAAGGGACGTAAATTCGAGGCTTGCGAGCCATTAGCCAAATCTATCTGTGCAATACTCTTACGCATACGGCTTGAGCGGCAATGGATAAAAACACTAGGCGCATATTCCAAAATTTGATTTTATTTGCGTGTTAATTATAATTCACACTGTGATTGAGATACGAAAATACTGTGATCCGTCAGGATATATTCCTTACGATGCATGGCTGAAGCTATTACGTGACCGCCAAGCGAAAGCACGTATTTTAAAGCGCATCGACAGACTCGCTCTGGGACTGGAAGGTGATTGGAAATCTGTGGGGGAAGGTGTGCGTGAATTGCGTATCCCTGAAGGAAAGGGTTATCGCATCTACTACGCATGGGAAGGTCAAAAATTAATCATTCTGCTTTCTGGCGGCAATAAAGCCACACAGAGTGAAGATATTAAAAAAGCAAAATCATATTGGAGAGAACATCATGGCTAGTGTGGCGTATAAAACATCCGACTATTTAGCAACGCCCGAAGATATTGAAGCCTATATTGAAGCGGCAATGGAAGATGGTGATGAACGGGTTATTTTATTGGCTTTAAGAGAAGCTGCTGATGCTATTGGCGGCATGACTGAACTAGCACGGCGCACAGGTTTAACCCGTGAAACCATCTATAAAGCGCTGGGAAGCAATGGCAATCCGCGATTTTCCAGCCTGCTGGCGATTGTACATGCCTTTGGCCTGGAGTTGGGAGTACGGAAACAAAAAACTGCCTAACGCACAAGAATATCCCCGCATCGCCTCTTTTCCGTGCCATCCATGATTTAACCCCCATTGTCTTGCTTCTTTAGCTTAGACAACTCTGCGCTATCTGCCAAATTAAATCAGTCAGACTTTCATAACTTGATATTGTGTGACTCAAGCATTACCTGACTTTTACAGTGGCATGAAAAAAACCGTCATGATCATGAGCAGGAAACAGCCGCTGCATGGCGCTTGCGTCAAAACCATCTACCACCTGATCATTCTCCTCCGGATGAATCGAGCAGACCGCATAGATCATCCGGCCATCGGCTTTTAGTACCCGTAGCGATTCGGCAAGCATGGATTTCTGCAAAAGGGACAGCTTCGCGATGTCTTCAGCATCATGCAGGAATTTCGCATCGGGATGACGGCGCAATATGCCGGAAGCCGAACAGGGCGCATCAAGGAAAACAGCATCCACAGTTGAATCCGAAAATGGCAGGCTGTTTGCATCGGCCTGCACAATCTCGACATTTGCACATTGCAGTCGAGAGAGATTTTCTATTAAGCGGGGAATGCGCCCGGCTTTGAGTTCCACGGCAATAATTCGGGCCGCCGGATAGCGATGTGCCAGCAAGGCCATCTTGCCACCAGGAGCCGCACATACATCGACAATAACCCCTGCCGGATTCTCAACATCAAGCCCTGTCACAGCCGCCTGCGCGGCCTGATCCATCACCGTAAAAGCGCCATCCTCAAATCCCGGCAATGCGGTAACGGCTGTCCCCGATGGCAACAGCGCCGCATACGGCGATAACGTCCCGGCTTCCACCTCAATGCCCATGCCACGAACCTGTTCAATCCATGCCTCACGATTGACAAACACAGCCACGCAAAGCGCCGGAGGCTGTTTCAACGCCTCACAAAAGCAGTGCACCGCATCTGCACCAAAAGCATCACGCCAGGCGGCATACATCCATTTGGGCAGTTCCGCCCGCTGATTGGGTTTGAGTTTTAGCGGCGGCTCACTACCCGCCACGCGCCGCAGGATGGCATTGACGAAGCCAGAAGCTTTTGGGTTGAGTTGCCGGACGGCAGCGACGGTTTCTGAAACCGCAGCATGAGCCGGTACGCGCATATGGCGCAATTGATAGGTGCCGAGAAATAGCGCTTCCATGCTGATATCATCGGGTTTGCTCTTACAAAAGCGGGAGAAGTCAGCTTCCAGCGAATAGCGGCGGCGCAATACGCCGTAAACCAATTCA
The DNA here is from genome assembly GCA_964504835.1 of uncultured Zetaproteobacteria bacterium. Lineage (GTDB taxonomy): Bacteria > Pseudomonadota > Zetaproteobacteria > Mariprofundales > Mariprofundaceae > Mariprofundus. The sequence goes on along the minus strand of CAZDFL010000024.1, from coordinate 8,294 downwards.
TACAAAAAGCCGCGCTCACGCGGCTGTAAATATTGGCCTGCCTGCTCGACAGCCAAATCGGCTTTCACACCACGCTGGAAAATACATGTCAGACATTCGACTGCTGCCTTACGCACGTCCTGCTTCAATCGAGGACGAGACGAAATCCGCTGTTGTTATCGAATTTATCGGTATCGTTCCACAGGCGTGATGTTGTTTTGATCATTTCCCTGGCATCGTACCAGGAGCCGCCGCGCAGCACCCGTGCAGCACAATTGCCGGATTTATTGGCAGAAGCATCTTTTGGCATGGTCGCCAGCGATTCATTCCAGCAATCAGCTGTCCATTCCCAAACATTGCCACTCATATCATACAATCCCAGCCCATTGGCCTTCTTTTGACCAACCGGGTGCGAACTGTTGCCGCTGTTGTTCATATACCATGCAGCGTTGTCAGCCTTGCCAGCAGCACCATATTTGTGTTTTTCACCACCGCTTCTGGCGGCATATTCCCACTCCGCTTCACTTGGCAGCCTAAAATGTTTGGCGCTCACCTTGTTCAACCGCCTGATAAATTTGCGCGCATCAAACCAGCGTACCCGCTCAACCGGATAATCATCGCCTTTTTTGAAACCGGACGGATTCACGCCCATGATATTGTGATATTGTCCCTGCGTAACTTCATACTTGGCCATCCAGAAACCCTTGTTTATACAGGTAAGTTTACTTCTATCCACGTTGCCAGGACGACTAACCGCCTGATCAATAAATACAGGCTCATCTTGCGCCAGATCCAGAGCAATGTTGGAGTCGATATCCATGCCATCATCCAGCACGTCTGTTACATGAATCTGTGCGCTGTTCACGCTACCGGTGTGAACCTGACTGGTATTGATTGTTTTTTTAATGGCTGGTGCAGCAGCTGTTACACCACTGAGGTTCCCCGGCTGAAAACAACCCTGCGGCACCCAAACAAACTCCATGCCGGTAATCTTCTCAATCATGCTATCCCCGGCAACCGGCGCAGCTATGGCTACGCCTGTCTGAAACAGCAAAACAATCATTACAGCGATAATTCGAATCATGCAATCTCCCCTGTGAAGGCAATGGATGCAGCTTATGACCGGCAGCCTTCAAGGGCAAGTCTCAATGCAGCGCAGATCAATGCAAGCGTAGCGTTTTCTCGTAGAGCAGATAATCATTCTTATCCGCCCGGCTCACCGCATGGGATATATGCGTTCTGGCGATTTCCGTCATATTATCGGCCAATAGCCCCTGATAAACGCCCTTGTAGAAATAATCGGGAATGACGTTCACCCGATAATGCACAAGGCTTGTTTTTTCAGGCAAAGGGTCGGCAATAAATTCACGGCTTTCACCAGGCATTAGACGCGTATCGCGCCTTTCCTTCCAACCATTATCGTATGCAACTTCGCGAATAATCTCCCATTGCCATCTGCGTAATTCCTTGCCGTCTGCATCCACCGCCGAAGCTAAAATCACGACTTTGGGTGTCACATACGTCGGGAAGGCATGGCCGATCCATGTCGAAGATATCGTAAAAACGACACTGTTTTTATGCTGTGCGAGTTTGAACGTTAAGCCTTTTTTGACCATTTCGGGATCGTGAACACCACGGAACTCATGTCTTCGATCCGGCATATGGCACTGCTGACAAGTAACACCTTTCTTTGAAAAAGAACTTTTTTTCCATTCAGTTAAAGTGTTTTCCAAAGGTTTTCCATTAATAGCCATGTAATCAGGAAACTGATGGCATGATGCGCAGAACTGCGATTGCTCAAATTCGCGGGTGGCCGTAAAACCACCATGCGCTGCAGTCTGCTGATGACCAACTGCACCGCTATCTTTAGGCGGTGGCCCGAAACGCTTCCAGCCCCGCACATGACAGACCGCGCAACTCACACCGGTATGTCTGAGTGGCAACACCGTCTTATTCAAATCAGCATTGTGATCAAAGCCTTCCGGATGCGTTAATTTCAGGGCAAGCGATTGATTCATATCGTTCTCATCACGATATCGCTGTTCGGCAAGCCGCGCATGACAGGCCAGACAGCTATTGCCCTCCTCCACGCCCATGGCAGGGAATTGCCCGACCAAGCCGGGCGAATAAGCGTGCGCATGCAGACTATCCCGCCATGCATTGAATTGGCTCTCATGGCATTGGGCGCAAGCTTCGGGATGCAGATTTGCTTCCAGGGCAGACCAGTCATGCGGTGCTTTGCCCTGTGTTGCTTGCGGTTGATCCCAATAGTCACCCGGCAAACCGGGATCGATGGCAGCCGCAGACAAACCTACGCCGATCACAAGCAGTCCCGCTGCCATCCAAACCTGTCGCATTAGCTGATTCATTCTTTTCTCACCATGTTGAAATGCTCCATCAAAAAAGGCGACCCGTCCATGGGTCGCCTTGTTCAAATCCGATCAGGCTGGATTATTTGCGGTGATCTTTGCGATACTGCATGCGATAAGCGCGATAATACGCGCCCATGGCGGTCAGTTCTTTTGAATTTTTATCCCACTGTTTACCCTGCATCGGATTGAGCATGCAGTAGTTAATCATTTGATCCAGAGAGACGACATCACCAACCATTTTCACAAAATGCGGGAAGTTCTGATTACGTTCCAGATGCAAGTATTGATAACCCTCATGGCACGATAAACATGCAACGCCTGATGTACCCAGGTTTTCGTTACTCCACAATTTTTTACCCAAAGCGATGGCCTGCTTCTGATTATCGAATGCATGTTTACGAATCGTCTTATTGCCTGGCGTACCCCACTGACCCTTAGCCGCCTTCATCGAACATGGATTACATGGGTTGGCCGCTTTCTTCATAGC
>CAZDFL010000024.1:0-5356 GCA_964504835.1 uncultured Zetaproteobacteria bacterium | reverse complement strand
CCTTAGCCGCCTTCATCGAACATGGATTACATGGGTTGGCCGCTTTCTTCATAGCACACGGGTTGCACGGGTTCATTTTCTTTTTCATAGCACACGGGTTGCACGGGTTCATATGTTTCTTCATAGCACACGGGTTGCATGGGTTCATGCTACCACCGGCAAATGCGGGGGCGGCTGATAACCCCATAACCAATAGAACCGCTGTCGCCAACATCGTAATCTGCTTCATAGACCTCTCCTCTTTTCCCGGAACGGGTTTGATAGGCGCTTAGGTCGGCACTGTCATTGCTTCCTTACAAATCAGTAAACAGGCACACCAAAAAAAGCCCCGAACGCAAAACGTCCGGGGCCAGATTCAATGAATCGCTACTCAGTCTTTGTGATGGTCTTCCTTATCTTCCTTATCTTTCATCGAGCAAGGATTGTGCTTCATATCGCCTTTCATCGAGCAAGGATTATGCTTCATATCGCCTTTCATTGAGCAAGGATTGTGCTTCATGTCGCCTTTCATTGAGCAAGGATTGTGCTCCATGTCGCCTTTCATTGAGCAAGGATTACACGGATTCATGTGATGATCCCCTCCGGCAAATGCCGGTGCAGCCGCCAGACCCATAGCCAGCAGGATTGCTGCTGCCAACGTTGTTATTTGTTTCATAATGTATCTCCTCTTTCCCAGTTCGGGTTTATGAAACAGCTATGTCGATGCAGCTTTCATTTTATTACAGCGCATAAATTATTCACTGCTGGTAATAGTAATCGTACAACCTGAGTAGCGATTCAGTCAGATTCCAGGCCTCGGTATAGGACAGGCCGCTGTCATCGGGAAAAATAATTCGCACATACAACTTTTTACCGTATTTTTCCTGCATACGTGACAAATGCTTGTGCAAATCTGCGCCGCTGACTTGCAGATAAGCCTTATTTGCCGGCCCCTTGATTTCAATATTCAGCCTGCCGCCAGTCTTGTGATAACGCACCAACACAACCACTTTACCCAGGGACGAACGAGCCGGTCGAATAAGACGATTATATTTCGTTTCCAGATTGGCATATTCCATTTCCAGTTTTTTCATGCGCTCCTGCTGACTGTCGCTAGTGTTTTTTAATTGACCAAGTTCGGCCAGCTTCAATTGATATTGCCGCTGCTGTTCGGCCAGTACCTGCGCACGCCGTGCCAGTTCGGCACTGAACTCGGCCTGCTTTAATTGATATTGCTGCTGCTGTTCAGTCAGCTCCCGCTCGCGCAAGGCCAGTGTAGCGCCAAGCTCTGCCTGTTTTATCTCCACATTTTTCTTTTCAGCCAGCGCCGTATCACGAGCCTGCGTAATGGCGGACAGGCTGGATTTCAATTGCGCATTCTGCTCTTCGCTACTACCGAGTTGGGCCAGCGTGCGGCTGTGTTCTTCACCCAGATTCATCAGGCGCATACTCAACATGGCCGCTTCTTCCTCCAGCCTCTTCAAACGTTGATTGAGTTGCGTATTGATATCCGTAGTGGAGTGCGCCTGCGCAGTGGCAGCGCGTTCGGCATCCAGTGATGTGCGCAGTTGATGCACCAGATCCATGTTTCTTAACAGCAGCGTTAACATAGCCAACAGAAAGATCAACATGATCACCATCATGATATCCGTAAATGATGGCCAGAAGCCCTCCTCGCTGGCCTGCCCGTCATTCAGGCGCAGATCGACAAATCCGCCCGGCATGCGCTTATTCTCCCGACAACCTGAAACCGTCTTTCAGCCGTACGGATAATTCACGTAGCTGCGCTAACGTTTCATCGTGATGCAGCTGCGTTTGGGAACGCGTCTGCTGTAGTATTTCTTCATGCTGAAGCTGCGCCTGAGCTCGGCTCTGCTCCAGTTCTACCCTGATCGAAGCCGGATCAATAGCATCGATTTTATCATGCAGCGATTGCACCAGCAGATGTGCCTCGCGAACCAGATCCAGCGCATGCAGCGTGACCGCCTCTTCAGTGATTTGATACAACGGCAACAAGCGCGTTGCCGTCACCTCTTCAACGTGACCGAGAAACAGGGTTTGCAAGTTCTGGATGGCAGACAGGAAATAGGCCATGAACAGATAACAGACGATGGCCGTCATGGTGGTCGACAGCGCTGTCGACATGCCGTGGATGACCATACCCATGCCGGTTGAAGACACCGCCTGCTCAAGCAGGCTGGAAGCACCGAACAGCGCAATAGACAACGATACGATCGTACCCAGCACGCCGCATAGAATCAGGATATTGTAAATAAAACGAATAAACGCGGTACGTGTACTTTCTCTGGCCAGCAAGGTGGCCGCCAGCGCTTGATGCTGGATAGGCGCACGCTGCACGCGCATGCTTTCCAGTAGTTCCACACGCACTGCAATGATTGCGGCAGGCGCAATATTTTGCAGCAAAGCGCCTTGCCCCTGATCGAGATTAGCCAGGAAATGCTCCAAAGCCTGTTCTTCACGATTGTAGGCAAACAGCAGAACCAGCATGCGGATCATGGCGCTCAGGAACAGGACAAGAATCAGGCCGTTTAACACATAACCGACCGATGTTTGCTGGTTGGAGAAATAAATCATCACCAGCGCATCGGAAAAATAAACAGCCAATCCGGCGGTCAGTAAACTCACCACCAACATCTGGATCAGCACAGATCGGCTTTGTCGTAATACCTGCATATCTCTCCTCCCTACACGAACCGGACTTGTCACAAGCACAAAGCAGTCAATCCACTTGTGCGTCGAATCTTGCCAATTGCCTGATAGCATGACGAATGATCTGTGTGTCGTCACGCAACCCTTGTTTGCCCTCAGATGACTGCATCAAGTCAATCTCATCGCCCACCACCACGCTGGCACGACTGCGCCGGTAAAATGGGCGCCACAGATGGATATGATCAAATGGCCACACGCCAGACACCCGAAACGGAATAATCGGAGCGCCTGTTTCCCGCGCAATCAAGGCAGCCCCCGGCATAATTCTGTGCAGTGGAATCGGCGGGTTGGCCGCCCCTTCCGGGAACACGCACAATGCATTGCCATTTCGAACAACATCAATCGCTTTCTGCAAGGCCTGGCGGTTTGCGCCGCCCGGACTAACCGGAATCGCCCCCACCATATCAAAGCCCCAACGCGCATACCACATGCTTTGATAATATTCCCGCGCCATCAGAAAAGATAACGGCCTGTTCACCTTGGCCTGAATCAAGAACGGATCCATACCACAAATATGATTACCGACCAGAATCAACGGCCCGTCCGGCAGCACCACTTCATGATTGGACAATCGATGCCAGCTACGGCAAAACAACCGGTTCACGCCCCGCAACAGCATATTCGCGCCTCGATTTCCCTGCTGGTATCCCATGCTTGCATGATTGCTATTTATCAGCTTATTTCAATCACTCTGTTCACACCTGAAATCATCCATGACGCACAATATCAACGATGCTATGGTTCGTGGTCAATTCCATGCTGAGGTAATCATTCATGTCAGGACATAATAAATGGTCCAGTATCAAGCACAAAAAAGCGGCCACCGATGCCAAGCGCGGCAAAATATTCACCCGCTATATTCGTGAAATCACCATTGCCGCCCGTGGCGGTGACGATCCTGACGCCAATCCTCGCCTGCGTGCAGCCATTACGGCAGCCAAGGGCGTCAATATGCCCAAGGATAATATCGAACGCGCCGTTGCACGCGGTGCTGGCGGCGATGAAGGTGCCAATATCGATGAAATCCGTTATGAAGGTTATGGTCAGGGCGGCGTCGCCATTCTGGTCGATTGCATGAGTGATAATCGCAACAGAACGGTATCCGATGTGCGTTCAGCCTTTAACAAGGGCGGCGGCAATATGGGAGAATCCGGCTGCGTGAGCTGGATGTTTCTGCACAAAGGTCAGTTCATTTTTGATCGCGAAAAGGCCGATGAAGATCAGCTCATGGATATTGCACTGGAAGCCGGCGCTGAAGATGTTGTCGATAATGCTGAAGACGGATGTATTGAAGTGACCTGCGACATCGCTGAATTCGGCGAGGTGCAAAAAGCCATTGATGCAGCGGGTCTGGAACCACAAGTCGGCGAAATTACCTGGATTCCTGAAAACAACATTGAAGTATCAGGTGAAGCGGCTGAAAAACTACTGGCGCTGATTGAGCGACTGGAAGACCTGGATGATGTACAGAATGTCTATGCCAACTACGATATTTCCGATGCCGAAATGGAACGCATCAACGGCTAGTTCAAAAAACAAACAAATCCTGAACCACAGATGGACGCGGATGAACGCAGATAAGAATCAAAACCGATACACCCAAAGGCGCAAAGCCAATTCCTGAGAGGTGTTACAATATGAACACGAAACGTAAACTCATCATGCCAACAGAGGCGGAAGATGCCGCAATCAACATTTCTATTGCGACAGATTCTGACACCTTTGAAGCTTCCCCTGAACAGTTCCGAACCGCAAAACGAGGCCGAGGTTTACAGAAAGAAGCCACCAAGATTCCCATAAACATCCGTCTTGACCGAGATGTTATAGACTTTTTCCGCCACTCCGGTCGTGGGTGGCAGACTAAAGTAAATGAGATTCTGCGAGAGTACAAGTCAACGCACTGATACCATCAGTTTATCTAATATTCGTAATATCCCTAACTTTGATATACATCCCCTGTCATGAACTCTATCTCTACCCCCTATGCACCCGGCGCAGGCACCCCTCCTGCTGAATTGGAAGGTCGCGATGAGTTGCGCGAAAACATCAGAATTTCGATTGAAAGAATTCGCTTGCGAAGGCCAGCCAAATGTCAGAATTGAGCCCTGGACCCCAAAGATCAGGCGACATTGCAGATGTTCTCGGCAGGCCAGTTCAGGCTCTGGCACCTACCCGAAACAATCTGATCAACAAAGGTATGATTTGGAGTCCCAGCCACGGAGACACTGCGTTTACAGTCCCGCTTTTCGATCAGTTTATGCGTAGAATTATGTCGATTGATGTTTAAATGAATGTAACTCAGCACCCACTGGCAATGAAAATGAAACTGTAAGTCGGAAAAGCGAAGCATCATTCGGAGAAAATAAAATATTGTCATCCAATATGCTAGCCCTATCTTGCTTTTACACGATTATCGTGTACACTTCTATCTTGTAACATCAAAGGAGGCCTTCATGCTGAAGAATGTGACCTTAACTGCTGAAGATTCGCTGATCCGTCAGGCAAGAAAGAGTGCACAGCAAGAGCATACAACCTTGAATGCCATGTTTCGTCAGTGGCTTACTCGCTACGTCAGACAGACACAATCAGCTACGGATTACGAATCTCTCATGCAGAATTTATCCTATGCTCGTGCCGGGATGAAGTG
>CAZDFL010000023.1:0-16466 GCA_964504835.1 uncultured Zetaproteobacteria bacterium | reverse complement strand
CGGCAATGCCACCTATGCCAGCATGCCGCTGATGGTTGCCTCTGGCCTACTCTATTTGGCGCTCAATCTTTTCTCGTTTTACTGGATCGGGCGCACGCCCTATTCATTGCTGCGCATTCTTCTCATGCCGATTTTCGACTGTTATATCATTGTATTGGCCATGTGGTGTGATGGCGGCCAAATGAGTGTTATATATTTTATGTTGATGGCTCCGATTATCGGCAACGGCTTCCGCTATGGCAGCAAGATGCTGCGTTACTGCCAGGGGCTCGGCCTGATCGCTATGGCAGCGATCAGTTACGCTACCGTACATTTCCTGCACCTGCCCATCGACTGGCTCGGTCTGGCGGCAGAATTATTCGCCATTCTTTATATCTCCAGTTATGCCTACGGCATCCTGCAAAGAACCGAGGGCACAGTGCAGGAAAAACAGGCGGCAGAAGCATCCGCCAGCCGGCTGATTTCGGAGGCTCCGCATCCGGCTTTTACATTCGATCTTCAGGCCGAACATACACCTGTCATTTATGCCAATCCCGCCATGGCCACGCTGATCACAGCCCAGCCCGGCACGCTGCCCGGCACGCCCATTGCCAATCTGGTCATTCCCGAAGACAGGCAGCCCCTGCGTGACGCCGTATTGAAACAACGGGCCAGTTCAGCCATGCAACAATGCTATTTCCGCATACCCGACAGCAAGGGCAAGCATGTGCAGGTTCGCTGTGAAATTCGCAGAACCTTGCAGGAGGGAAAGCAAATTGGTCTGTGTTATCTGACCGATATCAGTGAAAGCGAGCGCTTGCAGGTTGAACTGGCTGAAGCACAAAAGCAGTCGCAAATCGCAGCGCTGGCAGCAGGCGTGGCGCATGATTTTCGCAATCTTCTGTCTGCCATTATCGGCCATGCCGAATTGATCAGTTTGGAGCACACAGATCCGCAGTTGCAAAAAGATATTGGCCAAATCATTCAATCCGGCAATCGTGGCTCTGATCTGGTCGAACAATTGCTGCAACTCGGGCGCAGCGACCCGTCGGATGCCAAAGTTCTGAATATCTCCGATTCCATCAATAACATGGTGCAACTGGCTCGTGTGCAACTGCCGCCAAATATCGAGCTCAGCATCAAGGCGGATAAAAAACTGCCTGAGGTTCGTGTCAACCTGGCCCAGATTGAACAGGTCATACTAAATCTGGTTTCCAATGCCGCGCATGCCATGCCGGATCAAAAAGGGGAAATCAGCATCCGGCTTTCCCGACACCGGCTTGATGCCAATAGCAGGGGTCTGCGCATCGCGGTGCGCGACAACGGCGCTGGCATCAAACCTGAATTTATTCAATCGGTGTTCAAACCATTCTGGAGCACGCGCAAGGATGCAGGCGGAACAGGGCTCGGCCTGGCGATGGTGCAACGCATTATCCGTTGGCACGGCGGTCAGATTGATGTCAAATCCGCTCCCGGCCATGGTGCCGTATTCAACATCTTCCTGCCGGAATTTTCCGAGCACAACATCGACAAACGCGATACGACTGCAACGGCAGAGTTTAGCCCAACCGAAACTGACAACATTCAGATACAGGCACGGGATATTCTGCTGGTTGAAGATCAAGCGGAGGTGATGACTATTCACAAGCTTTTCCTGACCAAAATGGGGCATCGGGTAAAAACCGCCAACAATGGTCAGTCCGCCTTCAGAATGTTTGAGGAAAACACGACCCGCTTCGATATGATATTGACGGACTACATGATGCCGATCATGGATGGCATCGCCCTCATCAAAGCCATTCGCCAGCACGATAGCGATATCCCGGTGACGCTGGTGACCGCCTTTGGCGAAGATGATATTCTCAAAGAAATCAGACAACCAAACACCTATATTATGAGCAAGCCGCTTTCCTATCAATTGCTGCGCGCTCATATGCTTGCATTGCAACAAAATGAAGCATCCGTTGCAGCTATATCCTGAAAGTACATCCGGGCATGCACAAACCCGCATGATTTGGCTACACTGCGCCGCGCATTGCCGACTGTGGCAAAAGAGGAGCACATGAGTCTTTCCAGCGAAATCGAAAAACGCCGCACGTTCGGCATTATCTCACATCCGGATGCCGGTAAAACAACGCTGACTGAAAAACTGCTGATGTTTGGCGGTGCGATTCAGATGGCCGGCGCAGTCAAGGCGCGCAAGGCAACCCGCCACGCTACTTCCGACTGGATGAAAATCGAGCAAGAACGCGGTATTTCCGTCGCTTCATCGGTGATGAAATTTAATTATCGCGACTTCGAAATCAACCTGCTCGACACCCCCGGCCATCAGGATTTCTCGGAAGACACATATCGGGTGCTCACCGCCGTCGATTCAGCCATGATGGTCATTGATTCGGGCAATGGCGTCGAACCGCAAACTGAAAAGCTGATGGAAGTCTGCCGTATGCGTAACACGCCCATCGTTACCTTCATCAACAAGCTGGATCGCGAGGGTCTGGAACCACTGGATATTCTCTCCGAAATCGAGGAAAAACTGCAAATCGAATGCGCCCCGATGTCGTGGCCGATTGGTATGGGCAAAGCGTTCAAGGGCGTCTACAATCTGTACAAAAAAGAGCTCAACCTGTTTTCAGCCGGTGCCAAAACCAACGATTTCAATACCATTCAAATCAGCGATCTGGCTGACCCACGGCTGGATGAATTGCTCGGTTCGCAAGCCGATGAATTGCGCGATGATATTGAATTGCTCGAAGGGGCTGCCGACCCATTCGAACTGGAGCATTTCCTGGCCGGTTCGCAAACACCCGTCTTTTTCGGCTCCGCCATCAACAACTTCGGCGTCAAGGAATTGCTCGATGCTTTTGTCGAACTTTCCCCGGCTCCCGGCCCGCGTGAGGCCATGCAACGAACCGTGCGCCCTGAAGAAACAGATTTTTCCGCCTTCTGTTTCAAAATTCAGGCCAATATGGATCCGATGCACCGCGATCGCATTGCTTTTTTCCGTATCTGCTCCGGCAAATTCAGCAAGGGCATGACGGTGCGCCATCACCGTCTCGGCAAGGATGTGAAAATTCCGAATGCAACCATCTTTATGGCTCAGGATCGCAGCCATGTCGATACGGCTTATGCTGGCGATATTATTGGCGTCCATAATCACGGCACCATCAAAATCGGCGATACGTTCACCAGCAAGGAAGTGCTGAAATTCACCGGCATCCCGAATTTCGCACCGGAGTTATTCCGCCGCGTGCGCCTGAAAGACCCGATGAAACGCAAACAATTGCACAAAGGGCTGGTGCAACTGTCCGAAGAGGGCGCTGTGCAGGTATTCAAAACGCTGCTGGGCGGCGATTATATCCTGGGCGCAGTCGGCGTATTGCAGTTCGATGTCACCGTGGCTCGCCTCAATGCTGAATATAAAGTTGATGCCGATTATGTGGCTGCCGATTTTCAGGTTGCTCGTTGGGTAACATGTGAGGATGACAAAAAGATGTCGGAATTCCGTCGTCTGTTCGAATCCAACCTGGCTGAAGACGCCGATGGCTTTCTGGCCTATCTCGCCCCCAGCGCCTGGAAACTGAATTATACCGAAGAGCAGTGGCCGGATATCATTTTCCACAAAACCCGTGAGAATATTTAATATGTATGATACCCATGACGAAGATTATGATAAATTTGAAATCGCCGAACGGCTGAACAAGAGCCAGCAAAAGCGCGAGATTGAGGCGTTGCTGAATATGGGCAAACAACTGGCCGCACTCGATGCGATTGCGCTGGGAAAAATGGATATTCCCCATGAACTTTTTCAGGCATTGCAGGATGTTCAGTCCATGAAATTCGGGGCGGAAAAGCGACAGTACAAACTCATCTGTAAAATGTTGCGTCAGATCAATACCGAATCGCTACAGCAAACACTTGACGAACTGGGTAGCAAAAAAGATGACCTGAATAAAAACTTTCATCGTACCGAATATTGGCGCGAGCGTTTGATTGCAGACGGACAAACAGCCATGACCGAATTTATGGACGCCTACCCGCAAGCCGATGCCGGCCAGATTCGCCAACTGGTGCGCAATGCCAATAAGGAACTGCTGCAAAACAAAGCGTCCAAATCAGCCCGCAGCCTGTTCCGTCTGCTACACGCTGTGATATCACAGTAAATCAACGATAGGTCAAAACAAAGCCCCAGCTATGTAGCACGCCCACATCTTTGGCTGCGGCATCGGAAACTTTCAAATGCCAGTCGCCCTGAACCGGCTCGCCAACCAGCAAGCCCATTGCCGCATGGCTGCTTGTGCTGAATGTTTTGCGGATATCGTTCCTGCTTCTGCCAGTACGATCATGCAACAGGATTTCAGCGCCCGATGGCGACACCAGCAGCACGCGTAAATCGCCAATCCATGTATGCGATATGTCTACGGAAACATCCAGCCTGACCAGTTCCCCGGACGCATCAACGCTCAATACGCTTGTAATGCCGGTCGGGTTATTGTCTGGAATTTGCAACTCGGGCGTGGCCTGTTTTGCCAACTCCTTCTTTTTACTCTTTTGCAGCGATAGCGAAAACTCCCAATACTGCAATACGCCCGTATCAATTCTGGCATGGTCGGAGACAGCCAGCGCCCAGTCACCCTGAGCCTGATCGCCAATAAACGTATTCAATAGCGGATGCGACTGAAGATTGTATGCTTCCAGAATATTCTGATTACTGCCGCCGCTACGATCATGCAAGACAACAGACTCGCCGGCCGGAGACGTCAACATCACGCGCAAATCACCGATATAACTATGTTCTATGTCGATGCCGACATAGATATTCTGTATCAACCCATCCTCTTCAACATGCAGCGCACTGCTAACGCCTGCCGCATCATTATCCGGAATGGACAGCGCCGGAGATGTATCTTTGTGAACAACGGCAAATGCAGCATCGGGCTCGCCAACACCCACGCCCGCCCATGCATTTTTCACGGTTGCATACTCATCGCCCGCATCGCCATACAACTGACGGCAGGCATTTAGCAGCGCATAACGCGCCTGCTTGAACGTCCAGCGGCTATCGGTCGCGCTGTTCAAATAACTGGTCAAGGCAAGATAATAAATCTGTTCTGCCTTTTCCCTGCCCATGCCGACCACCGTAATACCGTGATGCGAACCCCCTGCCACCGTCAGAAAAGCCGCCTTGTTCGGGATGCCGCTGTTCGAGTGCACATAACCGGAATCGTTTTTTTTCCAGTGGGGCAGTTCTCCGGCCGCCAGTGACAGAAAAGAGTCCATATGATCCGGTTGATTATATTTGGCAGGATCGGCCAAATCTCTCAGTGCATCCCCCGCATTTAATGGCGTATAAACCCCCTCCCCCATTTTCCAGTCGGTAATTTCACCATCATTGGATACCATCACGCCGAAAAAGTCGGCAAAGGATTCATCCAGTGCGCCGGACTGCCCGGCGTAGACAAAACGCGCTGTCCGGGAGGTTACGGCATGGGTCAACTCATGGCCCACCACATCCAGCGCCAGCGCCAGTGGAGAAAATTGAATTCCATCACCATCGCCGTAGACCATCTGTTGGTCTCGGGGTGACCAATATGCATTATTATAATCCTGCTGAAAATGAACCGTAGAAACCAACCGCGCCCCCAGACCATCGTAGCTGTCCCGACCGAATGTATTGAGATAATAGTCATAAACCATCTTGGCATGTTTGTGTGCTGCCTGTGCCACTACATCCGCAGAAGACTGATCGTCGGTAAGCAACAGCCTGGCTTTCAGGTTATCCGTATTATCGGCTGAATAGGTCTGTCTGGCCGCAATCCCGCGCATATGCGTATACCTGAACAGAACATCGCCAGAGTGCGCATCAATCATATGAAACCTTGAACCCGTATCGCCATCCGCCAACCACGTGACCTGCCATACCAGATGCGTCTTTTTTCTGTCATCGCGATATAACGTCAGTATGGCCTCGCTTTCGCTAATCTGATGTCGTTCCATGGCGCTATCGCGTATCGCTGTGGCAATTGCAATCCGCATTTCAAGTTCGGGGTCGATCACAACACCCAGTGCCGCAAGCCGGTTATCCTTGTAGGCGACCACCACACCCTGAGCATCGATATGCACCTGCGTGGAACCTTCGAATACTGCTATGCCGTTCAGCGACTGCGCAAAACTGATATGTGTGAAGCCCTGAGCGTCTGTTTCGATTTGGGAAACATCCAGCGTTTCATGTAAGCCCGATTGCAAATCCAGCAACCCCGCGTTGGCTTCAAGAAAAGCTCTGGCGATACTTTCCGGATCATTGTCTGATGCTTCGCTCAGCCGCCCCCTGATAAATTTAGCCGCGCCCGTTGCCGAATTACAATAAACTGCATTGGCTGCGTCGATATGCTGCAATCTCTCGACTGCCTTCTTCTGCCTGTTACTCTGCTTCATACAAAACCTCCAACCCAACGTGCATGGTTTGTTAAATACTGGATAATATGTCTCGCCGACCCATCCTTTATTATTTTCTTTGTGTTACATTGCCCGTCCATGGGTAGTAATAATCCGGTCAATCTCTGCTCTGGCAGCAGTGGCAATCGCTGTCTGCGCCTGTTTTTCGGCGGCTATATCGGTATCCAGATCACCCAAAATGATAATATTCTCATCATTCAGCCTGTTGGCCGGCTGCGTGTAGTTGAATGACCCCGCGATCACAACCTGATCATCCAGCACCATCAGTTTATGATGCAATTTACCGACGCCGTTTCGGGAGCGTGAAGCACGCACCGCATACAGCTCAGCCCCCCTGGTTTTCAAGGCATGGCTTGCCGACCAGTCCTGAGCCCCCTGTCTGCCATCGAAAGCGCCTCTGATGGGCATGCCCAGATCGAGTAATCTGAACATCGTATCATCAATGCCGGATGATTGGGCAAAGGTGAAAATGGCGAAATCAATCCGCGTCCTTGCCTTGAGCATCTGTTTCATGATTTCCATTTCGGGATTGTGATCGGGGGCAAACAATATTTTGATACGAACATCGGATACCATGGCAGCGGGCGGTGCCACATCATTATTCACACTGTATTTGCCAAAGCGCCCCTGCTGGATTTCCTTGTATTCCCGGTAGTAGTGCATGGCCACTTTTTTATCATGCACGATGACAACATGATTCAGGTTTCGATGTGTGCCTGTCGGGGTGAAATTCGTCGATCCGGTCAGGACACTTTGCCGGTCTCTGACAATAAATTTCTGATGAAATATTTTGGTGTTATAATCTGCTTTGACATCAATGTTGGCTCTCAGAATCGCATCATGGATGATCCTGTTTTGCTCATTACCGCCGCGTATTTTCACCCACGGCGTATGGCTGATACGCTTTTCCCTTAAATAATCCTGTTCGAGAACCAGTTTAACAATAACTTTTCGCTGCCGAGCCCGAATAATCGCCTTGGCGATCGTTTCATTTTCCAGTTCCTGTACCGCGATTTCAAGCCGTTTTTTTGCCCCGTCGATAAACCCAACAATCACCGCTTCCAGATCATCCGGTGCGCCGATTGATTGCGGACCATAATAAACTTCTATATTACCATATACCGGCATAACCACCTCCCGAATTGAGCGCTTTCCTGGCGTTCAATGCTATGGTATTTCCAAACCGGCTCATATCCCATAAATATGGGACAAACAATCTATTGGCAAATCAGGATTTTCCCGGCTTCTATGATGGGCGTGAAAATGTCAGACTCGGCGCATGTCTGACACGACCACCCAAACACAGGTTTACCGCGTTGATCTCGGCTCGCGCTCCTATGATATTCATATCGAGCCGGGTTGTCTGGCGGGATTGGGGCAGGCTATGAGCGCATTGTTTGAAACGCCCACCCGCTGCATGGTGATCAGCAATGTAACGATTGCGCCATTGTATATGGATCAGCTGCGCAGTTCTCTGGAGGCCTCAGGCTGGCAGGTGTCGGTTTGTCTGTTAGACGATGGCGAATGTTATAAAAATATGCACAGTTTCAGTCAGATTATGGATGCGCTGATGCAGGCACGCTTGTCACGCAACGAGCCGGTGCTGGCGCTGGGCGGTGGTGTGGTTGGCGATATGACCGGTTTTGCAGCATCCTGTTACCGGCGCGGCATTCCGTTCATTCAAATTCCAACCACGGTACTGGCGCAGGTGGATTCCAGTGTTGGCGGCAAAACAGCCATCAACCATCCGCATGGTAAAAATATGATCGGCGCTTTTTATCAGCCTAAACTGGTGTGGATTGATCCGCTGGTGCTGGACACGCTGGACACGCGCCAAATTAGGGCGGGGCTTGGCGAAGCCATTAAATATGGTCTAATCAGGGATGCCGCATTTTTCGACTGGATGCAACAGCACCTGGACGATGCGCTAAAACTCGATGCCAGCGTACTCTCAAACATGATTCACGCCTGCTGCCGTCATAAAGCCCTAGTGGTGATGGCGGATGAAACCGAACAGGGCATGCGCGCATTGCTTAACCTGGGTCATACCTTCGGCCATGCCATCGAATCGATGACCGGTTATACTACATTCCTGCACGGCGAGGCCGTCGCTATAGGCACCTTGATGGCGGCCCGTTTATCTGAACAACTGGGGTATGCAGACAACGGCATTGAAACACAAATATGCCAGTGTTATTCTCAGGCTGGCCTGCCAACCGATATCCCGCAGTTCAGCGCCGATACATGGTTAAACGCCATGGGACACGATAAAAAGAATATCGGCAGTCAAATCCGCTATGTGTTATTACGCAGTATCGGCGATGCATTTGTGGCCGGGGATGTTAAACCGGCATCGATCAAAGCCCTGATTGATTCGTATGTTTAGCGCTTTCATCCTGGCAATCATGGTCTATACTAATAATGGTGCGAGATTTCAGTTTCTCGATGCAGGAGAAAACTCATGATTGACATTCCATCCATCCACCCCGAGCAGGATCATCATAGCGCCCTGCTTCAATCCAGTGATTGCATTGATCATTTGGAGAACATCGCCTTGTGGTTTGCCAAGCGCCAGGACAAGGAAATCCCGGATTCGATCCAGGCTGCAACAGTACTGTTTGCCGCAGATCACGGCGTCAGTGATCGCATCGTTTGCGATAACGATACCTCTACCATTCAACGCGTTCAGAATGCAGCTGCAAGCGATTCAGTCATTGCCAACCTGTGCAGCCAGGCTGGCAGCAGCTTGCATATTGTCGATGTGGGCGTAGCTGGCGTTCTGGCTGATATCGATATTGTCGAACATGCCAAAGTCCGTCCAACAGGCACGGCTGACATCACCGCCGAAGCAGCTATGCGGCAGGAAGATTATTGGGAAGTCGTCGGTATTGGTGAAGAAATGGCCAACCGATGCATCAAGGCTGGAGCAACCATACTTATTGCCGGTTCTATTTCATCGGGAAGTCGTATTTCGATTGCGGCGATTATTTCCGAATTGATCGGATTATCTCCTGAAGAGGCGCTGAGCGCATGCCCGGATATCGACCCGGAAACCTATGCCAGCGAGTTAATGGCGGTGGAACACGCCAAAGCCCGAGCCACCGGCACGCCGTCACACGATATTCTCAGGGAACTGGGCGGCCTGGAAATGGCTGCCATGGCCGGATTTTACCGCGCCGCCGCCCACAAGGGCGTACCGATCCTGCTCGACGGTCTTGCCTCCGCCACCGCTGCTCTGGCAGCTATCGCCTGGGATGTACGCATTGCTGGCTGGATGCTGGCCAGTTATGTATCCGAAGAACCCGGACATCGGGATGTACTGGAAGAACTGGGGCTGGAGCCGCTGGTTGAACTCAAACGCAGTATCGGTGAAGGCAAAGTAGCCACGCTCATGCTGCCTGTATTGCAATCAGCCATCACCCTGCAGCGCGGACTGGCCAGTATTGAGGCGCAAAATTAATAGTTACAAGCTGCTTATCTGCACCGCTCATTCCACGCATATCAGGATAGAACATCATGACAGAAGTTAGTATGACAGGATTTGCCATGACAGGCTTTCAAATGACATCGTGGACATGGACCGTATTGGGCTTTGCATCAATCGCCACAGCCATTGGCCTGTATCTGGCCGAACGGCAAAAAATTCATGTGCTGGCGCACAGGGATAATGTCCCCAACCGTTTTGCAGATAAAATCTCGCTATCGGCACATCAAAAAGCAGCCGATTATACGGTCGCCAAATTAAGTCCGGGCAACTTTGCACAGGTTTATTCTCTGCTGCTACTGCTGGTATGGACAGTCGGTGGTGGTCTGACCCTGCTCGATGGCGTGGCCGCTTCATTCGAACTTCCCGAAATCTGGACAGGTGTTGCATTTCTGATGTTGTTTTTTCTGATCGGCCACCTGCTGGAACTGCCGCTGGATATCTATAGTACATTCCATACTGAAGCCAAATTCGGGTTTAATAAAATGACGGCTGGCTTGTATATAAGTGATATGCTCAAGCAAATTCTGTTGATGGCACTGATCGGCTCAGCGCTGGGCTGGGTGATTCTCAGTCTGATGCAGGGCGCCGGCGTGTGGTGGTGGCTGTACGCATGGGCATTCTGGACAGCATTTATGTTGCTGATGATCTGGGCCTACCCCGCTTTCATCGCACCGCTATTCAATAAATTCAAGCCGCTGGAAGACGGCGAAATGAAAACCCGTATTGAAGCATTGCTGCATCGTTGCGGTTTCCAGAGTGGCGGCCTGTTTGTCATGGATGGTTCCCGTCGCTCCAGCCACGGCAATGCCTATTTTACCGGCTTGGGCAAATCCAAGCGCATTGTCTTTTTTGATACACTGCTAAAACAACTCGAACCGATAGAAACCGAGGCTGTACTGGCTCATGAACTGGGTCATTTTCATCATGGGCATGTCAAAAAACGATTGCTGGTGATGATCGCGACATCCTTGCTCGGCTTCGCCCTGCTGGGCTGGCTGACTCAGCAGGCTTGGTTTTATACCGGTCTGGGCGTCTCGCAGCCATCGAACCATGCGGCGTTGGTGCTGTTTATGCTGGTATTGCCTGCCTTTACCTTTGCGCTGGAACCGGTCATGAGTTATTTCTCGCGCCAGAATGAATTTGAAGCCGATGCCTATGCTGTCAGCAACAGTAATGGCGAAGCATTGGCATCAGCGCTGGTGAAAATGTATGAAGACAATGCCAGCACGCTTACCCCCGATGCCCTGCATTCAGCCTGGCATGATTCACACCCGCCAGCGCCAATTCGCATCGATCACATTGAGCAACGATTAGCCGATAAAGCGTAAAAAAGCGCCCCGAAAAATCGGGGCGCTGTTAATAAACATTCGTTCAAATGCGAAAAAGTTATCGTTCGACCAAATAAATATCCACGCGACGATTTTTTTGCCGCTCGCTTTCACTGGTATTGCTGGCAATAAAATGCGTAGCGCCAAAAGCCTGAATCAGAACGTTCTCATGCGGAATACCGGATTGCATAAGAATCTCGGCAATATTCACAGCGCGAGCTTCACTCAATGCAAGCAGGCTTTTATAATGATGGGCCGGGGGAATATGTGAGCCGTCGTATCCACCTATCGGTTCATTATCACAAAACCCCTGCACTACGATGAACCGGTGTCGTATCTCGGCGTGATCTTTCACCGCCTGCGTTTCCAAATCACGATATTTTGAGACCAGTTCGTGTAAGATTTTGTGCGTCTCTTTTTCTACCGTGGCAACCCCGGAATCAAAAGGCAAGCGCACCCAAAGCCTGGCATCGCGTGGCAGTTTCATTCCAGCACTCTGGCTTTCCAGCGATTGTTTCCATGCAGCATAGTCCGAATGCAACTTGCTATCACGCGACTGAATAGTCGAACTCTGTTGATCTGGAGGCGGACCGATAAACATGGCGCACGACGTCACAAGCATCAGTGATATGGCTAAAAAAACATGTCTACACACAGGGAATTTCCGCAAAGTCTTAGTAAGCAGAATCTGATGACTCAGATTTTAACTGATCCAGTTCTTCCTGTTGTTGTTGCACCGCCTGCCTCAGCGCCGCCGCCTCGGTTCTCAATTGATCATTTTGGGACTGATCAATGCCAGTCTGTTCTGTCTGCCCAGGCTCGTCGCCAATAAAACTGGCGCATCCTGACATCAATAGTAACACCAGTGTAAATAATCCTGTTTTCAGCATGGTAGAAACCCTCCTTCTCCGTTCTTTTAGTGTGTGGCATAGTGCTGTTTAATGAAACAATCTGCAAGATGTAACAAGGGATTGCATCAATAAATGAGCATTCTTGCACACAAAGCGAATTATTTTGCTGGTATTATGTGAATCGCTACCCTAAAGTGCGCCCAGCACGACATGGTTGTTGAAAGTGTTTTTTGGACGATTCGGAAGTTTCTTCTCGATTTTCACCAGTAACAAACTTCATAAACATGCATGCAAAATCACTAGTATTAAATCGAGGAATGTAAAAATGGCAACAGGTACAGTAAAATGGTTCAACGACACTAAAGGTTTTGGCTTTATTGCCCAGGACGACGGTGGTGACGATGTATTCGTTCACTTTTCAGCTATTCAGACAGAAGGCTTCAAGTCTCTGGCTGAAGGTCAGAAAGTAGAATTCGAAATCGAAGACGGTCAGAAAGGCCCTCAGGCTCGCAACGTCACAGCTGCTTAATAGCAACCATGATTGACCCGCACCCCGTCTGAAAAGACGGGGTGTTTTTTTTTGCGCTCAGAACTGCCCCTGCCTATGCTCGTATCGCATGATTGGCAGTTTTAATCATGGTCGAATAGAAATGAAATCGCTAACATATCGTTCCGTTCGGGAAACTGCTGGCTGATTACATTTTTCAACCTAGAAACCTAATTTAGCAGTCCGTCCGTGAGCATTATGGCAGCGCTGAATAAATCAGCGGTTCCTCATGAGGAGGTATTTTGTTTAAACGTATCTTGATTGCCAATCGTGGCGAGTGCGCCATTCGTATTATTCGTGCCTGCACCGAGCTGGGCATTGAATCGGTGGCCATTTATTCAGAGCCAGACAGCCATGCCCTGCATGTCAAAAAGGCCGATCAAGCCATTCTGATTGGCCCGGATCCGGTCAAGAGTTACCTGAACATTCACCGTATTATCGATATCGCCATCAAAACCAAATGCGATGCCATCCACCCGGGATACGGCTTCTTATCCGAAAATGCCGATTTTGCCAGAGCCATCAACGAAGCCGGTATCACCTATATCGGTCCGTCTCCTGAAGCTATCAGGGACATGGGCAGCAAAACCAATGCACGCACGGCCATGCTGGCTGCCAATATTCCGTGCATTCCCGGCACCGAAGCATCACTGCAAAGTGTCGATGAAGCAGTGCAAACAGCACAAGAGATGGGTTACCCTGTCATGCTGAAAGCTGCGGCAGGCGGTGGCGGACGCGGTATTCGCCGCTGCGATTCCGATGCGGAAGTGGTGGAGAATTATGATCTGACCACGCGCGAAGCGACGGCTGCATTTGGCAATGGCGAGCTGTTCATGGAAAAATGTATCGTCGATCCGCGCCATATCGAATTCCAGATTATTGCCGACAGCCATGGCAATTGCGTACACCTGTACGAACGCGACTGCTCCATCCAGCGTCGCAACCAGAAGCTCATTGAAATCGCCCCATCCAACTATATCGATGAAGATATGCGTCAGCGCATGGGAGCAACCGCCGTACAGGCAGCCAAGGCTGTTGCTTATGTCAATGCGGGTACGGTCGAATTTCTGGTCGACAAAAATCACGATTACTATTTCATGGAAATGAATACCCGCTTACAGGTAGAGCACACCATCACCGAAGCAATCACCGGCGTCGATATCGTGGCCGAGCAGATTTCCGTTGCCGCCGGCAATAAACTGCCGTTCACCCAGGCCGATATCAGCATTCGCGGCCATGCGGTTGAATTCCGTATCAATGCGGAAGATCCGATGAACGATTTTTTCCCCACGCCGGGTCGCATCACGCGTTACCATTCACCCGGTGGCCCCGGCGTGCGCGTCGATGGTTGTGTTTATCCCGGTTATGAAATTCCGCCGCACTACGACTCGATGTGCGCCAAGCTCACCGTTTGGGGCCATACCTGGGCACATACGGTGCGCCGCTGTCAACGGGCGCTCAAAGAGTATGATATTCGCGGTGTCAAAAACACCCTGCCATTGTATCGCCAGATTGCCGCCTCAGAGGTGTTTATGGGTGGTCAGTTCGACACCGGATTTCTGGATCAGCATCCGGAAATGCTCGAATACAAGCCATACGATGCCAGAGAAGATATTGCCACAGCCGTTGCCATTGCCATTGCCGCACATGCCGGCCTGTAACGACGTAACTATTCAGCTCACCCCTGATTTTCCCGATACCCGCGTTGAAAAATGCTCACTTACAGTAGTAAGCTACGCTTTTTCGCCTTGGCCTCAGAAAAATCAGCGGCAACCTGAACAGTTACTTAACGAATAGAGAAGGAATACAACCATGAACGAAACAAAGAAACTGGCTATTACTGAACTTGCGTTGCGTGACGGACATCAATCCTTGCTGGCCACGCGCATGCGACTCGACGATATGTTGCCGATCTGCGACAAACTCGATGCTATCGGCTACTGGTCGATTGAAGCATGGGGCGGCGCCACCTTTGATACCTGTTTGCGCTATCTCAAAGAGGGCCCGTGGGTACGCCTGCGCGAGCTCAAAAAAGCGTTGCCCAACACGCCGATTCAAATGCTGCTGCGCGGCCAGAATCTGCTCGGTTATCGTCATTATGCCGATGACGTGGTACGCAAATTCGTCGATCTGGCCGCAAGCAATGGCGTCGATGTGTTTCGCACCTTCGACGCCATGAACGATGTGCGCAACTTGCGCACCGCTATTGCGCAGGTCAAAGCCAACGGAAAAATCGCCGAAGGTACAATCTGCTACACCACCAGCCCCGTTCACACGCTGCAATATTTCGTAGATCTGGCCAAAGAGATCGAGGATCTGGGCTGCGATACGCTGGCCATCAAGGATATGGCCGGTTTGCTGACGCCATCTGATACGCGTGATCTGATCACCGAACTCAAACAGTCCATCAATATTCCGCTGCATTTACATTGCCATGCCACCTCCGGCGTGGCCGAAATGGTACAGTGGGAAGCCGTACATGCCGGTTGTGATATTATTGATACCGCTATTTCACCGCTGGCCGGAGGCACCTCGCATCCGGCCACCGAATCAATGGTGGCAGCCTTTGCGGGCAGCGAATTTGATACCGGCCTTGATCTGCTGGCCTTGCAGGATGTTGCTGCCTATTTCCGTGAGGTGCGCAAGAAATACGCCCGCTACGAATCGGATGTGACTGGCGTCGATACACGCGTGTTTATCAACCAGATTCCGGGCGGCATGATTTCCAATCTAGCCAACCAGCTCAAGGAACAGGATGCGCTGGATAAAATGGATCAGGTACTCGAAGAAATCCCGCGTGTACGCAAAGATTTTGGTTATCCGCCGCTGGTCACGCCGACCAGCCAGATTGTCGGCACCCAAGCAGTGCTCAATGTTATTTCAGGCAAGAAATACAAAATCATTACCAACGAGACCAAGGGTTATTTGCAGGGCATGTATGGCAAGGCGCTGGGCGAGATCAGCCAGAGCGTGCGTGAACTGGCGCTGGGTAATGAGGAGCCGATCAATGTGCGCCCGGCCGATTTGATTCCGAACGAGCTGGATGCGCTGACGCGCGAAATCGGTGATAAAGCCAAGTCGGTGGAAGATGTGCTGTCCTACGCTATGTTCCCGGCCATCGCGCTGGAATTTTTCTCCGAACGTGAAACAGGCGAATTCACAGTCGAGCCACTGGAAGCGCCGGTCGAGACTCAGGAGACACAGGCAGCCACACCGGGATTGGCGCCAACCGAGTTCAATATCACCATTCACGGCGAGCAATACCACATCAAAATCGATGGCTCCGGCCACAAGAGCGAGGAAATCCGCCCGTTCTTTGTCAAAGTGGACAATGTACTCGAAGAAGTATTTGTTGAAACACTGACCGAAGTGGTGCCGACCGCCGATGGCAAGATCGACGTCAAACGCGCCTCCAAAGGCTCGAAGCGACCAAGAGCCACCAAAGACAGCGATGTGACCACGCCAATGCCGGGGCGCGTGGTGGCCGTCAATGTCGCCGTTGGCGATCAAATCGAAGCGGGTCAGACTGTACTGACGGTTGAAGCGATGAAAATGGAAAATCCGGTGCATGCGCCGGAATCGGGTACGGTTAAAGCTGTCTATGTGGTTGAAGGCGATACGGTCAATCCGGATGAATGCCTGGTTGAGGTGGAATAACACCTCTCCGGCATATAAAGAGGGTGGGATTACTCGGTGCTTCTTGGCCGCACTGCGCATATTAAAAAAGACCGCACAAGGCGGTCTTTTTTAATATGGCGGAGAAGGTGGGATTCGAACCCACGTGGGGCCGTTAAGCCCCCAACCGATTTCGAGTCGGT
>CAZDFL010000022.1:13481-16598 GCA_964504835.1 uncultured Zetaproteobacteria bacterium | reverse complement strand
CAAGCGAGCGATGATCGAGGCCAGAATATCGGGCTTTCGTATGTCCATTCAGAGGCTGAGTGTGGTCTGTTCTAACAACCTGTCTTGCCGTCAGTTAGATTTCTTCACGAACTGCGTTAAGATAACAATCTGCTGACCGCTAACGCGTCCTTCGATATGTTCAGCGTTATCGGCCACCAGCCGGATACCGCGCACTGCCGTACCGCGCTTGGCTGTAAAGCCGCCGCCTTTGACATTCAAATCCTTGATCAGGGTGACTGTATCGCCCGCTTCGAGCACAGCGCCGTTACTATCGCGATGCACAATCGCATCGGCGGCATCACCACTGCCTGCTTCGGCCCAGGCACGCACATCATCTTCCAGATACATCATATCCAGCAGATCCTGCGGCCAGCCCTCGCCTTTCAAACGATTCAACATACGCCACACCACCACCTGCACGGCAGGCACCTGGCTCCACATCGAATCATTCAGACAACGCCAGTGATTGGCATCCACAACATCCGGATTTTCAATCTGATCGCGACAGGTTTGACATGCCAGCAGACTTGCATCGGCACCATCATTCGGGCTGGATGGGATTTCATAAACGCCAAGTGCTTCTGTAGCGCCACATAGTTCACATTTGGATTCACTGCGTGTCTGTAGTTCTGTTTCAATGCTCATGGTTTCATTTCCTGTTTATAAAGCTATAGATGATAAGCCTTTTTCTTGCGCCGGATGATTGAATCAGAATAGCACAAAGTCAATCGTATTTAATATAAAATCAGTGGGAATCATTGAGCCAGAACTTATACATAGGCAAACTTATCCACTGTCGATAGCGACTCAACAGGCACATGAAGCAAGCAACATCAATTTTCATCAATAACATTAAGATATTATTGTAATTATTTAATAATAATGAATAATTTAAATTGCATATTTATTGTGCATTGAATTGTGACACGCTTAATAGCAAGCAAACAAAGCCACGCAGGCCATTCATCCACAAGGATATCCACAAGCGCTGTGGACAACAGAATATCCTCTTGTCACCTCAACAGTTACGCAGTAGATCAGGCAGAAATAAGCAGGTGGAGGCACTCAGATATTAAATCGCTGCCGGGTATTTTCAGTGGTAAGTTGTGCCAGTTCAGCCAGTGATACGCCGCGCACTTCAGCGATACACTCGGCCACATGGCGCACATAGGCTGGCTCATTGCGTTTGCCACGACGCGGCACGGGAGCCAAATAGGGGGAGTCGGTTTCAACCATCAACAGCTCATCCGGCACCTGAGCAGCTACAGCACGCAGCGCATCATTACGCTTGAATGTCACATTGCCGGAAAAGGAAATCGACATACCCAGATCAATGGCCTGAGCCGCCGTTTCCCAATCGGAAGAAAAGCAGTGCATAATGCCCCCGCATGCAGTCACCCCCTCATCAGTAAGAATCCGCATGCTGGCTGCATCGGCATCGCGATCATGCACAATGACCGGTTTACCCAGTGCTTTAGCAGCACGGATATGAGTACGGAACCGCGCGTCCTGAATATCCGAACCTACGTGTTCACGAAAGAAATCCATGCCCGTTTCACCAATAGCGACACAACGCGGGTGATCCGCCAGAGCGCACAATACATCGACTGTCGGCTCAGTTTCCACCTCATGATTGGGGTGAACGCCAACGCTGAACCAGACATTATCTCGGGCTTCAGCCAATGCCCGCAATTCGGGCACGTGCTCCAGATCAACGGCAACCACCGTACACCCTTCCACGCCCTGCTCGGCCATGCGTGTGAACATGGCATCACGATCTTCCGCATAGTGGCTGAAATTCACATGGCAATGACTGTCAAACAGTCTGATGTCACCCTCAGCCATGCAAAATTGCCTGTAAATGGCTCAATTCAACATGGTGTATTTTCAGATCATGCGGGTTCTGCAATACTTCAATGGCAGCCGTTTCCGGCTCACCCAGTTCAGAGACCACCAGGTCTGCCCCAGAGAAATCATGCTTACGGGTATATCCATTAACCGTCACCACGCATTTCAATCCGGCTGCATGAGCCGATTTCCAGCCATTGGCAGAATCTTCCAGCGCCAACGTATGTTCAGCCGATTCGCCGAGCTGTTCCAGCGCATAATTATAAATATCCGGGGCAGGTTTTTTGGCCGGCACAATATCTCCGGCAGCCAGTACGGCAAATCGATTAAACCATTGCGTACCGAGCGAATGCTCAATCAGCGCATCCAGCGCAGCCGGAGTCGTGGTGGTTGAAATACCGAGTGTAATGCCTGCATCATAGGCAGCCTGCAACAGACGGAGAACGCCCGGTCTGAGCGGAATACGGCCTTCGGCAATCAGGCTTTGGTAGTGAATGGTTTTGCGCGCATGCAAACTCGCAATGGTTTCATACGGCATATCCGCCATGCCGCCGCGATCAATATCAAATCGCATGCGTTCTTTGCCGCCGGTCACAGCCAGCAATTCGCCATAGGTGGCAACATCCCACTGGCGTTCGATACCCGCCTCATCAAAGGCCATATTAAACGCCACCCGATGGCCGTCACGTTCGGTATCGGCCAGTGTGCCATCAACATCCCACAAGATACATTTCAATTCTGCCATTGCTCTACTCCAGGAAAATATTTCCGGAACATTCGGCACATTATAACCATAAAATCAGCCATAAAATCATCGTTGCCGTTCAGCCCATAAGACTTTATCATCACCGCATGAGCCAAATTGAAATACCGGATGCTATCCGCAAACCTGAGGTAGAAACGGCAGAACCTCAACTACAATCTCCCCCTTTGTATCGTGTGGTTATGTTGAACGACGACTTTACCCCGATGGAGTTTGTGGTTGATATTCTGATGCGTTTCTTTCATAAATCGGAAGCGTCAGCCAATACCATGATGTTACAGATTCATCATGAAGGCAGCGTGGTCTGTGGCATCTTTCCGCGAGATATTGCCGAAACCAAGGTGCAACAGGTTGAAACGGCCAGTCGCACCAGTGGCCATCCACTGCGTTGTATCGCGGAGCATGATTCGAACGACTGATAGATGGCGTAATGATTCCACTTGAATGCCAGTGAGTTGGCACCGATATTGCGTTATGACTGATAT
>CAZDFL010000022.1:3459-13381 GCA_964504835.1 uncultured Zetaproteobacteria bacterium | reverse complement strand
GGTGGAACCCCTGACAGCCCAGAGCAAAGCGAGGATGCAAATATGGGTATCTTGAGCGAAGAACTGGAAGAAACACTGAATGACACATTCCGCAATGCGCATTTCCGGCGTAACGAGTTTGTAACAGTTGAGCATCTGCTGCTCGGCCTGCTGGATAATCCCAATGCGCTGGGCGTATTGCTCGGCTGCCATGCCAATGTTGAAGTGCTGCGCAATGAACTGGCTTCGTTTATTCGCGAACATGTATCCACCCTGCCCGAAGAGGCTGGTGAAACGACGGCCAGTATCGGTTTGCAACGCGTCATTCAACGCGCTGTGATGCATGTGCAGGCTTCGGGTAAACGCGAAGTCACCGGTGCGCATGTATTGGTTGCCATCTTCTCGGAAAAAGATTCCCATGCCGTGCATTACCTTAATCGCATGGGTATTAACCGGCTCGATATCGTCAGCTTTATGGCACATGGCGCACTGAGCAATGAAGGCATCCAGCCTGAACCGGGCTCGGAGACCCCTGCCCTTGAAACGGATAAACCGGACAAAAGCAAATCACCGCTGCACCGCTTCTGTATCAATTTAAGTCAGCGTGCCAGAGATGGAAAAATTGACCCCTTGATTGGCCGCAATGAAGAATTAACACGTTGCACCCAGATTCTCTGCCGCAGACGCAAAAACAACCCCTTACTGGTTGGTGAGGCTGGCGTTGGTAAAACCGCCATTGCCGAAGGTTTAGCGCTGAGAATCGAAGAAAAAGACGCACCGGATGTGATTGAAAATGCCACCATTTATTCGCTCGATATGGGCGCATTGCTGGCTGGAACCAAATATCGCGGTGATTTTGAAGAACGTCTGAAAGCTGTGCTGCATGCACTGGAAGCCGAGGATCAGGCTGTTCTGTTTATTGATGAAATCCACACCATTATCGGTGCGGGTGCGGCCAGCGGCGGCACCATGGATGCCTCCAATTTACTCAAACCGGCGCTGGCTAATGGCGAATTGCGCTGTATCGGCGCCACTACCTATCAGGAATTCCGCAATCTGTTTGAAAAAGACCGCGCTCTATCACGCCGTTTTCAGAAAGTAGACATACCGGAACCGAGCGTCGAAGAAACCATAGCTATCCTCAAAGGTCTGAAATCACGTTTGCAGGAACACCACGGCGTACGCTACAGCCAGCCAGCCATTGAGCAGGCAGCCAAGCTGGCCAAACGTTATCTGGGCGACCGCCATCTGCCGGATTCAGCTATTGATGTGCTTGATGAAGCGGGCGCTTCCATGCGCGTCAAACCCGAAGATAAACGGCGCAGCCAGATCAATGTGCATGATATTGAAACGATGATCGCGTCCATGGCACGCATTCCGCATCAACAGGTCAATGCCTCCGACAAGAAGCGACTGGTGCATCTGGATCGTGATCTGAAATTGTCCGTGTTCGGACAGGACAAGGCCATTGATCAATTGGCATCGAGCATCAAACTCTCACGCGCCGGACTGTCGCACCCCGAAAAACCCATTGGCTCGTTCCTGTTCACCGGCCCCACCGGCGTTGGTAAAACTGAAGTGGCTCGGCAGATGGCGCGCATTATGGGTGTGGAACTGATCCGTTTCGATATGTCCGAATATATGGAATCACATACCGTATCCCGCCTGATTGGTGCGCCTCCGGGTTATGTCGGCTTTGATCAGGGCGGCTTGCTGACCGAAGCGGTCACCAAAAATCCGCATGCCATCCTGCTGCTGGATGAAGTCGAGAAAGCACACCCGGATTTGTTCAATTTGTTATTGCAAATCATGGATCATGGCACCCTGACCGACAACAATGGCCGCAAGGCTGATTTCCGGCATATTGTTCTGATCATGACCAGCAATGCCGGAGCCTTTGAGATGCAGCAGAACACTGTCGGCTTTAATCCGCAACCGCGTCAGGGCGCAGATGAAGAGGCTGTGAAACGTATCTTCACACCGGAGTTCCGAAACAGAATCGATGCTACGATCGGTTTTGCGCCACTGTCACAGCAAACCATTCTACATGTGGTCGATAAAATGCTGGTCGAACTGGAAACCCAGCTGGAAGAGAGAAAAGTGGAACTCGATGTCACTGCATCTGCCAAAACATGGTTGGCCGCGCACGGTTACGATCCATTGATGGGCGCTCGCCCGATGGCGCGCCTGATTCAGGAGCATATCAAAAAGCCGCTGGCTGATGCCATTCTGTTTGGCGATTTGCAAAAAGGCGGTGTAGCTGTGGTGGATTGCAAGGCTGATAAACTAGTCTTGCTGCAACCGGAAACCGAGACTGCATGAGCGAGGCGGAAAACAACAAGCACCGCAGGCGCAAAGCTCCGAAATCATACACCGATGACGTGAATCACTCCGACAGCGCCGTCCTGCATATCGATATGCAGGCCATCGGCATTGTTCATAGCAGTTATCGGGAACGCTTTGCAACGCCGCGCCAGCCGGTACTCGATAAAGCGCAACCGGCTGAAATTCGACTCAATGCAGGTTTTAATTTCCATCAGGCCTTGCAGGACATGGATGGATTTTCCCACATTTGGGTGATTTACTGGATGCATCTGAACAAGGGCTGGAATCCAACCGTGATGCCGCCGCGCGGCCCGAAAATCCGGCGCGGCCTGTTCGCCACCCGCGCCCCTCATCGGCCCAACAGCATCGGCCTGTCTGCCGTACGCCTGACCGAAATCAAGGGAAGAACATTGCACATCGAAGGCCATGACATGCTCGATGGCACGCCGGTGCTCGATATCAAACCATATATCCCCTACGCCGATGCCATCGCAGATGCTTCCAGCGGCTGGCTGGATCAGGCAGGGTTGCTTATCAACAGGAGCTGATGCCGATGACAGATAAACAGAGCAATAAACAGACGCCCACGCCGACAGAAAAACCAATCGTCGCCAATGAAGATCATATCGCTAATGAAGATTTCCGGCTGAATCATTTCGAGCAAAACAGCGAGGCCGAAAGTGATGCAGTTGAAACATCAGACAATATCGAGTCATTTTATACAGACAACCTGTTTACTGAATCAGAACAAACTGAGCAAGCGGCAGCAGCAGAGAAAGCTGATCCATTTGCGCAACCCGGTTACGCAAAAAAGGAACCCATCATTCCGCCGGTGGCTGAACCAGCGACAGAAGCGAATATGAATACTTCGGAACCCGTGCCTGACCAACAGCAGAGCACACCGGAAATCGACATGGAACAACCCATCACCGCTGCGCCAGTGCCAGACATTCCCTTGTCAGAACCACCTGCCGAGCAGCACTCAGGCACAAAGCCCATCACCGTTTTTGCCATCCTGGCCATGCTGGTTGCCGCCATCGCAGTGTGGCTAAACCCGGGTGCCAGCACCAGCAGTGACAGCGTTGAATCTACTGCGTTGAAGCCCCTGCCTGTATTGGCTGCGGATGTACAAATGCAGCGTCTGGAAACACGCATATCATCATTGGAACAGCGTAGCAGCCAACAGAATGAGGCTCTCCATAAGCAGATAGAGCGCTTGCAACAGCAGTTATCCACCCTGACCAGCCAACTTACCAAACAAGCTGCCAAGCGAGCTAAAAAGCAGCAACCAACCCGCCCCGCCGCTACGAAAAGAAATACACCGATCCAGCATCCATCCACAGCAACGCTAAAACCCATTCAACATACAGGCTGGGTCGTCAATCTCGCATCGGTGGAATCGAAGCATGCAGCCATCAAAGCACAGGGTCGCTACAAGGCTCATGGCATTGCGTCTGAAATCTATGCCGCAGTGATCAAGGGCAAGACCTGGTACCGGCTCCGCATTGGCGGATTTGCCAGTAAACAGGAGGCTATCGCACAAAAACGCTATCTGGCCAAAAAACATGGCATTAAAGATGCTTGGGTTCAAAAACCATGATAGTAAATCGATAACGTCTTATTGCTGAGATAATCTGGAGGGAACGTGGGCGATAGTAACAAACAAGCAGATATCCCTGCCGATGATAACCATGTCGACGACATCATAGACTCAGAAGAGCTATTTGATCTGGATATGCCTCTTGATGATCCCAACGATAATCAGGCAGATGCCCTGAGTGACATGCTTGATGACATGCTTGAAGAACCCAACGAAGAAGTTAAACCCGGCGCTACGGAAGATGGTGAAAACCCTGACATCAGTGATTCATTCCAGGGGCTGATCGATGAATTTCCGGACAATGTGCCGCAGAACAACGAAAACGAACAAGCAGAAACAGAGCAGGAAACACTACAGACAGTAGAACAGGATCTTGAGCATCTGCTTAACCACAGTGATGCAAACGACGAAGAGAGCATTGCCCAGACGCCTCTACCCACCCATGCGGAAGAAAGCTCAGAAAACATGGATACTTCGACACTCGCGGCAACGGAACCGGTGGCAGCTATGCCTGCGACGGAAAAAACAAACGCACAACCCCGCTCTGGCATAGCCAACAGCGTTATGCTCACGCTGGGACTCATCGCCATGCTGGTCGCCGCACTGGGTAGCTGGCTGGGGCTCGATGCATCACAGCAAAAATCGCAACTTGCATCCGTCACATCCAACCTTCAGCAACAAATCAAGTTACTCGAACAACAACAGAAACAGCAAAAAACACTGTTGACGCAACACATTGAAACGCTGGAGAAACGAGTCAATACATTGACCCAGGTCATCGCCAGTAAAACTACCGAGCACTGGCGCTCCACCCTGCAGCACAAAACGGCAGGCCCGAAAAAAACCGCAATCGCACCAACTAAAACAGCCGAATTGCATGCAAAACAGGCAAACACTCCGGCTATGCCCGAAGCTGCAATCAAAGCAGTCAGGCAGGTTGCCGCCAATAATGCTCCCAAGGCAAAGAAACCGGCCATAACCCCTGCCACCAAGATCAAAACGCCTGCACATGTAAAACCCGTCACCCCGGCATCAACTGCAACAGCCCCGTTATCCATGTATGAGGTAGCGCCGGGAACGGTGAAGGGATGGGTGGTAAATATCTATTCAGTCACATCCAGACACACTGCTGAAAAA
Organism: uncultured Zetaproteobacteria bacterium; assembly: GCA_964504835.1. Taxonomy (GTDB): domain Bacteria; phylum Pseudomonadota; class Zetaproteobacteria; order Mariprofundales; family Mariprofundaceae; genus Mariprofundus. The sequence goes on along the minus strand of CAZDFL010000022.1, from coordinate 8,340 downwards.
AGAATCAGGCAATTAAAAAGCAAGAATATCGATGCGAAATATGTACGCGTTCAAATAAAGGGAAAAACATGGTACCGCGTTCGGGCCAGCGGCTTTAAAGACAAACACGCAGCTGCCACCTTTAAAAAATTCTTGCAGGAATATCACGACATTGATGCATGGTACAACTATCTAAAAAAATAACCCCGCCACCAATGGCCGCCGCCGTAGGGGTAGGCCCCCGTGCCTACCCGACAGGGTTATCAACCAGGGGCGGGCAACCACAGGGGGTTGCCCCTACGGCGATGGACGGGAATACCATTTTACACGCGATGCAACAAAAAACCGCCTTCCAATCTGAAAGGCGGTTTTGATGTGGTGCGTTTAGAGTTTGTTTTGAGTGTTAAGCGATTGCAGCAATCAGTTCTGGCATTCAGCCCGATACAGGCATGGGCTAACAGCACAATTGGTGATACGCGCAAAACAATCGTTATTGCCTTCGGCAATCTGGATAGCGTGGATCAATTCCGATTTACGCAGTTTGGCTACGCCTTTCAGGTTTAGTGCGGTGGCCTTGGATGTCAGATCTTTTTTGGTTATTTTCACGGTGCTCATAGTCGTTATTTCCTTATGGATGATAAAATTTTGGCGAACCATAACCATCTTTCAAACAGGTGCAAGTGTGAATCAAGAAATTAGCTGCGCCGTTCAGAATGGCAGTTGATTCACCATGATGGCATCACCCCACAACCGGGACATTATCGCAGTCGATGCTCCGCCGTCAGCGCTACTCCAGAACGCCACCGGCGCATCTTGATGTGTCGACAACAAGCCGCGATGGCGCAACTGCTTTTCCAGTTCGCGCGCAATGGCGTCGCCACTCTCCATCAGGCAAATATCATCGCCTGTAATTTCCCTGATCAACGGCATGATGAATGGGTAATGCGTGCATCCAAGCACCAGCGTATCCACGCCTTCACGCATCAAAGGCTGTAAAAATGTAGTCAGCATCGTGCGGGTTTGCTTGCCAGTCAAATCACCGGCTTCAATCCGCTCTACCAGTCCGGGACATGGCTGAACAATGACCCTGGCCTGTTGCGAAAAACGGGAGGCCAGACGGTTGAATTTGTTACTTCCCAGCGTGCCACGCGTCGCCAGCACCCCGACCACCTTGCTCTTGCTATGCTGCACCGCAGGTTTCAGCGCTGGCTCCATGCCAATCACCGGAAATGAATATGTCGCCCTCATTGTGTGAACAGCCGCCGCAGTGGCAGTATTACAAGCCACCACCATTGCCTTGCAGTGCTGGCTGTCAAAAAAATCGGCAATTTCCATACAGCGTTGCTCAATCACATGCTCTGGCTTGCAGCCATAAGGCATGTATTTTGAATCTGCAACATATACCAGGCTTTCATACGGCAAGCGCTGGCGAATATGAGCGAGCACTGAAAGTCCCCCCACACCTGAATCAAATACGCCGATGACTTGCTTGTCTGACATAGGCCCCCCTTTTGCTGCATACTACAAATACGCTGCCCACGCGCTATATTCATCAACCGGATAATGATTGCTTGATGCGGTTCAGGCTTTGGGCAGAGTCAGCGTCTCATGAATAAACCTGACGATCCACACACATGGCTGAATGAGCATGGCGATTATCTGTATCGCTATGCCATGTCGCGGCTACATAATGAGGAACTGGCTCAGGACATGCTTCAGGAAACCCTGCTGGCTGGCTGGAAAGGCTATGATCGCTTTGCCGGTCAATCGTCCATTCGCACCTGGCTGGTCGGTATCCTGAAACATAAAATCATTGATCATATTCGGCGCGAAATTCGCGGGCGAAACCTGACCCAGGCCGTTGAATCAGATCCCACCTCAGCTTATTTCAAAGCCAACGGTAGCTGGAATGAGTCGCCTGCAGCATGGAAAGACAACCCGGAAGACCTGTTCAAAAACGAGCAGTTCCACAAAACTCTGGAGCAATGCATTAGCAAGCTACCGGAAAAGCAGCAGCTAGTATTTCGCATGCGCGACATCGTCGGTGAAGATACGCCCACAGTCTGTAATTGTTGCGATATTACTTCGACCCATTTGCACGTCCTGCTGCACAGAGCACGCCTGGCACTACGCAAATGTTTAAATACGCACTGGTTTGGAAAAGGTACACACTCATGAATCAATCCTGTCATTATGCCAGTCGTCTGGCATCCGATAGTCTGGATCGCCCCCTGAATCTGTGGGAACGATTGCGGCTCAAGCTACACTTGTCGCTGTGTGGCAATTGCCAAAATTGTGACCATGATTTGAAACTGATGCATAAAATCAATGAACTGATGAAGACCAACGATTATGGCCAGGTTCGTTTATCAAAACAGCAGCAAGCTCAACTGCATAAAGCACTGGACGACAAAGAAACATCGGCGGTGCAGGAGTAGTTTGGGCTCTAATGCTGGATTAACTGACTTTGGCTGGCAGTGCCACGCTCCAGATATGAAATCCTTTAACCGGCCCCCGCACCTGATGCAATCGGCTATTTTCCTTACCCACCTTACGATCTGAATGAAAATAAACCCTGCCATTATTGGCAATGCCGGGGGCGCCATCCCGAGCCTTATCCTGCGTCAACCGGGTCAAACCACGACCATCATGACTGATCAGCCAGATATCCCAGTTCGCCTTGCCGGGCAGCAGCGTATCTGCTCTGACATTGCCTCGCTTAAGCTGTTTGCCACGGTTTGATGTAAAAGCAATCCACTTGCCATCCGGGCTCCATGTTGGCTGCACATCCACATGCTGACCTTCTGTCAACTGAATCAGATTGGAACCATCCACATCCATCATAAATAAATGCCAGCTTCGTTTTTCCTGCATGCAGAACACCAGCCGTTTACCATCCGGTGACAAGGCCGGGTTTGCACCTGCTGTGAGTTCATGTTCAGCGCCATTCTTGTTGATCCGAACCATGTATGACTTTTTACCACGCACATCCCAGTTATCAAAACCTGGCCCGGCAGTTTTATGCGTTGGCGATGTCAGTCGCTTCGAGGCTGCTTGCAAACGGACAGCTATAATATTGCCATCGTCAAGCAGGATCGGGTTTCTCAGTTCGCCATCAAGGCGCTGATAGCGACGTGTGGCACCACCGACAGCCGGCTTTTTCCACACCCCAAGACTATCAGCCCGGTAAGACAGAAATATCACGCTATCATTGCCATGCCATGCAATAGAATCGAGCACCTGAGGATCATTTTCACTGATCAGGTTGATCGGATCACCGTTTTCAATCAGGCGGCGTGTAATGACAGGCTTGCGGCTTTTCCCGGAAACAACCAGCAGATATTTTCCATCCAGAGAAACCTTGGGATACATCTCACTTTCGCCCGGTTCAAGGGTAACCAGTTTAGCCGTATATACGTCTGAAACATCAGCATTCGGGGACGCGCGATTTGGCGCATCGGCATGTAGCCAATCCATTAAATCCTGAGCCTGCAACGATGGCGAAAACGCAAGCATTGCTGCTGTCAGCCATAGAGCGCCGTACATTATGCCAGCCTGCTCATTTAATTCTGCCCAACGCGCCGTTTGTTTCAATCAACGCAGCTTCAATTGCCAGATATTCCAGCCTGATATTGTGCTGATTTGCGGTTTGTCAGGGTTGCGATCAGAATGGAAAACTATGGTATTGTTATCCAGCCATGCCGGCCCGCCATCCACGGCATTACGGGCATTGGTCAAACGTGTGACCTCAAAACTTTTCATATCCATCATATAAATCGATGTTCTGGTCACGGTACCACCATAATCACGGTTCGACACAAACAGCAGTTTGCGTCCATCCGGGCTGAATTGCGGCTCAAAATCACCAAAGGTGGAATCGGTCAACTGAACCAGTTCACCGCCATCAACCGTCTGCATCCATAAATCGTAATTACCTTTGGTTTCCCTCACAAATACAACCTGACGACCATCGGGGGAGAGTGTTCCGTCAAAGGCGTTGGGTATCATATTCAACTGCACGGTTTTACGATCAAATACAAACATCACAGGTGGAGAGAATTTGTTTCTCTTGCCTGTCTTTGTCTTGTTGTAACCTTGTTTATGTATGAAACTATCCGAATCGTAGGTGCGCCATAACTGGCCGATCATTGCAATGTACGGATGCTTGGTAAATTCATTCAGCATTTCATTCATACGCAGCTTCTGTAGCGACGTATCATAACACCAGACTGAGCCATCCCCTGTTGCATTTAAATGATAGGGAACCAGGTTTCCTGTGTACGCGCCCATTTGACCAATGGCCGCATAACTTTCGCCATTGCCCATCCACATCCATGAGCTGACCGGGCCTGTTCTGTTGGTCACAAATCCAACGGAGCCATCTTTCACTGCGACGCCAAAACGGATAGCTTCTCTAACCACCATGGGCTTAACCGGCCTGGCTGACCCATTTGGCGAACTCTTGGATACCCGCTGCACACGGAATACGCCATCACGATAGGTTTCGAACACCATAAAATCGCCGGCGACTGACGGATACGTGCTATCCATACCCTTTTTCACAATAAGCGGCGTAACCGGGTATAACGGCTCCAGGTTGGCTTGCCGGTTATAACTTGCAGCCCAGCTCTGTGGAGCCAGGAACAACAGGGCAGACATGCACACCCATAACAAATTTGCTTTCATCAGATACTCCTCAGGATCTATCAAACTACGGCCATGCATTGCGTCAAAACAAAGTTACTTGCTGGCACGGATTAAAAAGTGCGGCAACCCTGCATGAGAATATTCTACAATATTTGTGATGCGCATCACAAGTGAACGCCTTTTAATTATGACTTAATCGAACAAACTGCAATGCTTTGCTTTGGAATCCGGTAACAACGCAACGGGTGTAGCTAA
>CAZDFL010000022.1:0-3359 GCA_964504835.1 uncultured Zetaproteobacteria bacterium | reverse complement strand
ACAAACTGCAATGCTTTGCTTTGGAATCCGGTAACAACGCAACGGGTGTAGCTAACCCAGACTATTCATGAATACTGCTGCGCGATCATCACACCGATTCATGAATAGTCCGGGCTAAGTGGCTCTATATTTTACCTTCTGCCTTCAAACCATCAAGCAGTTCCTCATAGCTCATAAAGGGTTGATATTCCTGTGCCTCAAATGCCATAAGGTTCTTATGTTCTTCAGCCAGCAACGTGCATACGGCCTCGTTCACCACATCGGAAATAGAACAGTTGCTACCGGCGGCCTTCAGCTTGATGGCCCGGTGAATATTTTCATCAAAATAGATTGTAGCCTGCTTTGCTTTCGGTTTTTCCATGCTTCACCTCGAAGCAGAAATATAACATTATGACGTCTTGACGTCAAAAGTCCTGTTGCAATCAGGAGCGACACAGGAATTACTCCTTTCTGTGCTCTTTATAGTAATTAATAAGACCATTGGTCGAGCTATCATGGACGTTCACATCATCATAATCATCCAGTTCCGGCAAAATCTTGCGAGCCAGTTGTTTGCCCAGTTCGACACCCCATTGATCAAATGCATTCACATCCCAGATAACACTTTGTACAAACGTTTTATGTTCATACATAGCAATCAGCCCACCGAGCGCATGCGGCGTCAGCTTCTGGAACAAAATCGAATTGGTCGGCTTATTGCCGGGAAACACCTTGTGCGGCACCAGCGCTTCCAGTGCCTCGCCACTAAGCCCGTCAGCCTCCAGTTCAGCACGCACCTGCGTTTCTGTTTTACCCAGCATCAACGCCTCGGTCTGGGCAAAATAGTTGGACAATAACATCGGATGATGGCGACCGACCGGATTTTTGGTTTCAACCGGAGCCAGAAAATCGCAGGGAACCAGTTTGGTGCCCTGATGAATCAGCTGATAAAAAGCATGCTGACCATTGGTGCCGGGCTCACCCCAGATAATCGGACCGGTGGAATAATCAATCGATTTACCGGCATGTGTAACACATTTGCCATTGCTCTCCATATCGCCCTGCTGGAAATAGGCCGGAAAGCGGTGCATATATTGATCATAAGGCAGCAGCGCATGTGAATCAGCATCAAAGAAATTATTATACCAGACCCCCAGCATGGCCAGAATAACCGGCACATTTTCTTCCAGCGGGGCTGTTCGGAAATGTTCATCCATATCATGCGCGCCAGCCAGTAAATCTTCAAAATTATCCATGCCGATATACAATGCAATCGATAAGCCCACCGCGCTCCATAAGGAATAGCGACCACCAACCCAGTCCCAGAACTCGAACATATTAGCCGGATCAATGCCGAAGGCCGAAACCGCGCGTGCGTTGGTGGACACGGCCACGAAGTGTTTTGCAACGGCTGTTTTGGTGCCACCACGGGTGAGGAACCAGTCGCGCGCCGTACGCGCATTGGTAATGGTTTCCTGAGTAGTGAAGGTCTTGGAAACAATCACGAACAGCGTTGTTTCCCGGTGCAGATGGCGCAACGTCTCGACCATATGGGTGCCATCGACATTGGAAACAAAATGCATATGCAGCTTATCACGTCCATACGGAGTCAGGGCTTCAGTGACCATCACCGGCCCGAGATCAGAGCCACCAATGCCGATATTGACGATGTCGGTAATCGATTTGCCCGTGCTCCCCTTCCATTCACCGCTTCGCACTGCTTCGGTAAAGCTGCGCATCTGCTCCAGCACCCGATTGACATCGGGCATCACATCCTTGCCATCGACCATAATCGGCCGATTGGAACGATTGCGCAGTGCTGTATGCAACACCGCACGTTGTTCTGTATTATTAATTTTCTCGCCATTGAGCAGACGATTGGTCCAGCCGGACACATCGCGCGCCCGCGCCAAGGCAAACAACATCTTTTTGGTATCTTCAGTGATAATATTTTTGGAGTAATCCACCAGCATATCACCAATCTGAATCGAGTTATTTTTAAAGCGTTCCGGATCACTGGCAAACAGATCTCGCATATGCGTCTGCTTTATCACTTTGGCGTGCTCCGCCAGATTTTTCCATTCAGCCAACTGCGTCAGATCAGACACGTTACCCTCCCCTTTTTTTCCGTTTTATCGTTTTATCGATACGACTACTCACCAATGCACAGCTTACCTTTGCCCGCTAAAAAGGCCACCCTTCAGTTGCAGTTTTCAGATATGAGTCTGATTGTGCTAGCATTGCGCGTTATGAAACAGGGAGAGAAACATGTCTGGACTCAACATCGTATTTATTGCATCAGAAGCTTCACCATTAGCCAAAACAGGCGGTCTGGCCGATGTCACTGGCTCGTTGCCACATGCACTGCAACAGCTCGGACATACTGTCACAGTCATCATGCCGTTTTACCGACACCATATTACGGCCTCGGGCATCGCAACAAGCCCGCTGAATATCAGCATCGAAATGTGGGCCGATGAAATTGAGCGTCACTGCCCCTTGCATGAGGCCGTTGTGGATGGACTACGATTCATCCTTATCGAGCAAGACGATTTGTACGACCGCGAAGGCATTTACGGCCCGACCGGCGGCGCTTATGAAGATAATCTGCTGCGCTTTCTGCTATTTGACCGGGTAGCGCTGGAAGTCGCCGCACAACTCGACAAACCGGTGGATATCCTGCACTGCCACGACTGGCAGACCGGCATGATTCCATTGCTGCTGCAAACCCAGTATCAGCATCACCCTTCCATCGCTTCGGCCCGCACGGTATACACCATACACAATCTGGCTTATCAGGGCGTATTTCCGGTCGAGTGGATTCATCGACTCGGCATGCCGAGTCACCATTATCATCCCGCCGGTTTTGAATTTCATCATCAAATCAACTGCATGAAAGCAGGCATTGCATCCGCCCACGCCATTACCACCGTCAGCCCATCCTATGCAGAAGAAATCCTGACTGCCGAATACGGCTGTGAACTGCAGGGTTTCCTGCACGATCACAGCGATAAACTGTCCGGTATCGTCAACGGCCTGAATATCGATGATTGGAATCCGGCCACCGATAACGCGCTGGCAGCCACATTCGGCCCCGGCAAAACCGCCGGCAAAAAGAAGTGTAAATTGGCTTTACAACAGGAATGCGGCCTGGAACCGTCGGCCGAGACGCCATTGATGGTGATTATTTCCCGTCTGGCCGAACAGAAAGGCATTGATTTATTGCTCGCCAATGCAGCCGACTGGATTGAACGCGGTTATCAACTGGCCGTACTCGGCTCCGGCGACCCGCATTCCGAACATGCACTGCATCATCTGGCCTCAACGCATCCGAATCAAATGTATTTCTGGCGCGGCTTTAACGAACAACTGGCCCGCCG
>CAZDFL010000021.1:0-16842 GCA_964504835.1 uncultured Zetaproteobacteria bacterium | reverse complement strand
AACTGTGCAGGTGTCAGCGCAGCAAACTGTGCAGGTGTCAGCGCAGCAAACTGTAGCGCTGCGTTTGTTGCCTCGGATACGTTTGTGTTAAAAGCACCAGCTATTGCATTTTCGGTCGCTTGACCAACAACACCAGCAATGGCCTCCTGCACATCAGCTACGCTATCCAGGTCATCTGCAAGAGCCACCTGAATGGGAAAAGCCAGCGCGATTATACTTAGAATAATTTTCTTCATTGTTCTCTAATTCCTCTTTGGATTCTGTCATCCATGATTATATAATATGTATTCACAAATCTTCTATTGCGGTAATTTTAGCTTCGACCTTCAAAAAAGTCAAATTTTTGTGACGGACGTCACATTATTCAGCCAGTTCAAGGAACGGAGAAGAGCCTTATTGAAACCAGTAAATCGCCTTAAAATGCCCAGCTGCTGAGCCGACAGGCGCGACGGATATTCCGTCTACCACCACACCTCCCTCCAATAACATATCCAAACCAAATGACGGCGTCCAGTGAACCCCCAGCCCGGTCGAAACGATATTGTCAGAACTTCTTTCTGTCGGGAGTGGCGCATTAAATTCATACCGCCCGCTATCCACAAACAAATGAAAGCGTGTATCCGGGTACCAAACAGGCGATGTTAACTGCGCGCGCACAAAAAAAGCAGTATCGCCAGATGCCTCAGCCTCTTCAAACCCGCGCACCTTGGACAGACCGGTAATATAGAAACGCTCGCCAGAAATTAATGTGTTTTTACTGAGCTGGCCACTCGCCTTGCCGGATATTGACCAGCCAGTATTAAAGTCATAATTATATTTTGCACTCAGCCTGTAGAGATCCCAGTTTGCACGTGCTGCGGGGTTAATTAGTTGGTATGCAGCATTTCTTTTTTGGGCACCAAAGGGCGTATTGCGATAATAGTCTATTTTGAAGTCAAACTCACCATCATCTGAATTCCTTTCGTAGCTATAACCCAGTACTGCTACATGGGCTAAAATACCCACATCTAATGCGATAGGCAAAACAGTGTGTCTGAATCTGTCATGAAACAAATGCTGTTCATAACCAAAATCTAAATCATGTCGTGAGGCATTGGTGGTAAAAATATTTTGTTTGTAATGGATGCTCGCCAGCCTTCCATCTCCTCTCGCATTGAGGACACCAAGGACTTGCCCGGATCTCACATCGCTTCTGGAATAACTGAGGATCAGGTTTCCATCAAAGCTTTCGACAGGAATTTGATACATTGCGCTATACAAACTCAGGCTTCTAAGTTCGTTAGAGCCAGTATAGCTCAGTGTTAACTGGTGCCCGACATCCCACAGGTTGTTATGGTGAAAAATACCGGTAAACAATGACCGCCCCGTTTCCTGAGTTCCCAGACTGGACAACATCAGCCCTAGTTTTATCGGGTTTTTTTCATCCACAACGATTTCCACATCAACGGCACCCTCATCCGTAGGATGATAGATCAGCTGTGCCGATTTCACATTTTTTCTCTGGCTGATTGCCCTTAGTTGCTCATCAATCATATTCGCATTGGCCACTTCCCCGGATTTCAGGGCGGACATCGCCGACTTGATAGCCGTATCCGATGTCGCTGGCTTGCCTGAAACCCACACTTTACCTATGCGGGCCTCAAATATGCGCATGGGAATAATTTTACCTTTGATCTTACGTGGCAATCCCACCGCAACCATTTCATAACCTTTGCTACGGTAAAGCCTCAAAACTGCCCGTTTAGCAACAATCAGGTCACTTCTGGTTTTATGTTGACCTAGATAGGGTGCGAGTTTCTTCTGGATAAGATCACTTGCAATCAGTTTATTACCGGTGATTTTGAAACCGGTAATGCTGAAGGTACTTGTTTCAGGTTTTACAATCGCTGTTTCAGTCTGAAATTTACTGGCTGCATTGGCGTAGATGGTGTCTGTCGCTCCGATAGCCTCATACAGGGATGCCAGTTTTTCTCGACGTATGGACTTGTCAGCCGGAATATGGCGAACAGACATCACATAATATGCTTTTTTTCCATTGAGATTAGCGTGCAGGATAATGGCTTTTTCCGCCAGACCGGCACGTTTGAGTTGGCGCATGGCTGCGGGCAGTTGCGAATATACGCCGAGAAATGCCAGAAGCTGTTTGTCAGGAAGTGCATTGACGCCCCACTGCCAAGTCGCCAGCGCTACATCAGTATTACCCTGCTCCAATTGCTGCCAGCCCTGAACAATCCAATTGACCGAGGCATTGGCAAGCACAGGCCTGTCTACATATTGTATGACAGGCGATGCCTTGCTGTTTTCCATATTAGCGGCAACTGGTTCAGAAGTATTCCGTTCCTTGTCGCCGCTTTCTTTGGTGCTGCGAGCTGATGTCATAGCCTGTTTGAAAGGCTGTTTATGGTGGGTCGGGGCAGACGTTACTGTTTCTGGCATCGTTGTGGTGGCGCTTGCCGTCTGAAATTTTCCGGCCGCATTAGCAAAAACAGTGGCAGGCTCCTGCATCACTTTATACAGGGATGCCAGTTTTTCCCGGCGCAGTGCATGATCGGCAGGAACATCCTGAGCCGACAACAGATAATAGGCTTTTTTACCCTTGAAATCAGCATGGAGAATGAGGGCCTTTTCAGCCAGGCCTATGCGCTTTAGTTGTTTGACGGCATTGGATATTCCCGAATAGACGCCGATAAAAGCCAGCAATCGTTCGGCAGGCATGCGATTAACACCCTGCTGCCAAACTGCCAGCGCGGCCTCAGTATCGTTTGCTCCGATTCGTCCCCAGCCAAGTTTGAGCCAATCTTTCTGGTTGGACAAAACCGGCGCAATCGCAACCTGAAGCGCATCGGGTGCCGCCTGTTGTGCCATAGCAGGCACAGGCATGCTCAAGCACAACATGCCCGAAATAAGCGGAAAATATAATCTCGTTCGCATTCAATCTCCCCAAGTAGTGTGAAGTATAGCAGATTAAACGGGAAGCAAAACTGACAACGGCGCCGTGGTCTGAAAAACGCATGTGATTGCTCAGGGCGGCCACTCTTATTTCAATTGAATACGAAAAGCAGGCAGCATCTGCTTTCAATCGCCATGCGAGCCGCCGCAAGCATTGTAAATCAGACCGTTCTCTGCGCCGTAGCGTTGCAGCACATCGACCGCTTCGCTGCGACAAATTTCGGTTGCCACGGAAATCCCTCGCTGGATCAGTAACCCATCCCAACCTGGCAGTTTGGGCCCTTCATCAAATCCGATCGCGCGCGCATCGGCATCACATGCGGCGCATAGAAGGTGGCGAATACCTGACCAGGGAAGAGCGCCAAAACACATGGCGCATGGCTCACAACTGGTCACCAGCTCGCAATGTGGCAGACCGGAGGCAGACAAATCAAAGCTGTCAAAATGCTGCTGGGCCAGCGTGATGGCCATAATTTCGGCATGTGCTATGGATGCCGAGCAATGTACGACCCGATTGACTCCGGCGCTAATCAAGCGGTGTGTATTCATATCAAACACGGCTGCTCCGAACGGGCCGCCAGTCTGATGTTCGATATTGAGTGCTGATAATTCGATGACCAGCCGCATGCGGCTTGACGCGTCCGGATAGATGTCGCAATGAACCTCCATCCATGCCGTCAGCCATGCCGGGGTGTGCAGTGTGATCTCAGCCTGCATATCAGTGAAGAGCCGGGCATGCGCCAGCGCCACAAGCCGGTTCAGGGGAACACGGAGCTGAGCCACATGCCGTGTCTGGCGCTCCGGAACCAATGGCATGGGCGGAAATCAGTTTTTGCAGATTATCACTGCCGCATTGTTGGCAGGAAACCGCCTCTGAGCTGTTGCGCACCAGCGTTTCGAAATTGCTGTCGCAGGCGTGGCAATGAAATTCATAAATTGGCATGGCATGGTCTCCTGTCGCCTGAAGCATAAGCAAAATTCGCTGCCGCTGAAAGGTTGCCATATAAATTTTCTTGCCGTAGAAAATGCTGGCTCGTTCACATTCAGTACCTTACGCGCTGTTGCTCAGAGAGCATGTTCTACTACGTTATTGTGATCTGCATCACCTAATGGGTTGAAAATTAAGAATAATTTATGCTTGCATAAATAAATTCTAATATCCGGGTAATGGAATACTAACCCGTAACCTGCACCATGCCGCCATCTGATTTGCACAGGAGGTTAACATGGCAATTCAAAAGACAATCAAAAACTATCTGGACGCAGTCGAAAAGAAATTCGGCCTTGAGGCGAGAAAGAATACCCAACTGCAACACCGTGGCGGTTCCACATTCATGCTCAAACGGTCAGATGCGAATCATCCGCAGGTGATTGATATGGGCAGCTTGTCCCATATGGCCAGACAAATGCAGGCCAGCGCCTGATTATAAGTCCCTCTGAAAAAGTCAGTGTTTTTTCACCCATGGCTGGGTACTGACTTTTCTCTCGACGAGGCCGGATTTATCCGGCCTCTTTTTTTTGGTTTTACCCCCCCCCCCCTATTTACTATCCACGGCATTGAAAGCCGATGGCGATATGAGAACCATCGCAATACGGTTTCATATTTGAAGCGCCGCAGCGGCACAGTGCAGTGCTGGAACTGACACACTCTTCATTGCCTGCCGCATCAAGCAATGTAAACGGCCCATCAATTTTCAACGGTCCGTTGGGGGTGGTGCTGATCGACAACTCGTCATTTCCTGTTGCCTTTGATGGCAGTGGCAGCGGCACCTTGCCTGCGTCGCTAAAATCAATCTCCCGGTGGCTATTGTCGCAGTACGGCATTAATCGCGATGCCCCGCAGCGACAAAAAGCGGCGCGATGAGAAGGTTCCGGTGTTCCGTTCACCGTCATGCGCGCATGCACATACAACGGCCCGTCCGCCATCACTTGTATGCTATTACGCTGCGGGGGTGAATCCATCACCTGAGCTGTTGCCTTGTTGATGCAGCGCAGTGCTCCGGTCGGGCATTGGGCGCATATGCGAGCCACATCTGCAATTGGTGCGGCATCCGGTGTCACCCACCGGCCACGGCGTTTGGTATTGAATACGTCAGGCAAATCACGGCTACAGTCACCGCTATGGATGCAACGACCAAGATCGAACTCCACCACGATTTCCGCGCCTTCATAACAGTGAATTCGTCCCATATCTATCCTCCCTGTACCAGCTTCAACAGTAGCAGATGATAGCAACAAACCGAAGCGATGCAGTGCCTTTGATATGTCACATGCCTGTCAACATGGTGACACCGTTCATTTCCACCATGCGCATCAAATGAGCAGGCCGTTCATTACATAAAAAACCAGGAGAAAGTATATGAGCAATGCAGTCATCGAAAAGACTATACAGAATTATCTGAATGCGGTTGAACAGCAGTATGGTCAGGAAAATCGTGCCAAAACAGTCGTCAAGCATGTAGGCAGCTCTACCTTCTTTTTAAAGAAGCATAATGTGAAGCAAGGGCGCACCGTTGATATGGATGATTTACAGTTAATGACACACCATCTGGAAACCGACTGAGGCAACCGCGTGATACACTGAATAACTGCATGGAAGCAGTTATTCAGTTTTAACCCAGGCTGTTCACCTTGGCCGCCATGATAAAATCATTTTCATGCAGGCCACCGATTTTATGGGTGTAAAAGATAATGGTACAAAAGCCCCAGCCATAACAAATATCCGGATGATGATTTTCCAGTTCTGATATTTCGCCAACACGCACGGCAAAGGCCTGCGCCTGCACGAAATTTCTGAACGTGAATGAACGACTGAGCTTCACTGCTCCTTCACTCAGATTCCAGCCTTTAATACTCGGCAAGAGCGCGTCGGCATCTGACTCGCTCATGGGTGCAATTCCACCCTGGCACGGTATGCATGGTTTGTTACGTAGCGTGTCGTATGTTGTCATATCACACCTCCACTGTGTGTTGGTAAGCTATCGCTACCGATTTCTGACAAGCCGCGCCCCTGTTCAGGCATTTTCCGCTGCCGGCGGCGGCACCTTGTCCATCACCAACTTATATTCAATGGCATCGTTGAGCGCCCGGTAGGTCGCTTCCAGTACGTCGGTGGATACACCGACGGTACTCCATTTACGTTGTCCGTCCGAGGATTCGATCAGCACGCGCACAGCCGCTTCGGTCGCTTCCCGGGTAGTCAGTACGCGCACTTTGAAATCGGTAAGAAACATTGCTTCCAGACCCGGATAGGCATCCACCAGCGCAGCCCTGAGCGCCTTGTCCATGGCATTCACCGGCCCATTACCAAGTGCTGCCGCATGGTTCAACTTGCCGCCAACACGCACTTGCACCGTGGCCTCGGATTCGGGTGACTTTTCATGCCCGCGTTTCTCATCAAATACACGGAAGCGAACCAGTTCGAAATGACGTTTGAAGCGGTGCATCGAGCGGCGCAGTAATAACTGGAATGATGCATCCGCCCCTTCAAAGGCGTAGCCGTTGGCTTCGAGTTGTTTGATGCGCTGAAGGGCATCGGCTACCATCGGATCAGCTGGATCAATCGCGGCTTCCGGTTCCAGTTGCTGCAATTTACTGAGGATATTACTGCGCCCGGCCTGATCGGAAACCAGAATACGCTGTCCATTACCAACCAGAGCCGGATCAATATGTTCATAGAGGTTGCTCTGCTTGCGAATGGCTGAGACATGAATGCCGCCTTTATGGGCAAAGGCATTCTGGCCGACAAAGGGTTGATGTTGCCATGGCAGCCGGTTGGCCATCTCGTTGACAAATTGCGACAATGCCGAAAGTCGATTGAGCTGGTCGGTCGGCGTGCCGCAGTTTATGCCCAATTTCAATTGCAGAATCGGTAAAATGGAAATCAAATTGGCATTACCGCATCGCTCGCCAATGCCGTTGATTGTGCCCTGCACCTGAGTCACTCCGGCACGCACCGAAGCTATCGCATTGGCTACACTCATTTCACAATCGTTGTGGGTATGGATGCCGAGCGCCTGTGCAGGCAGGTGTTGTTTCGTCTGCCGTACCACCTCATAGACATGGAATGGAATCGAACCGCCATTGGTATCGCATAGTACCAGCGTATCGGCGCCGCCTTCGGCAGCAGCTTCCAGCACTTGCAAGGCATAGCTTTCGTTGGCGTCAAAACCATCAAAAAAGTGTTCGGCATCAAAAAACACGGTATCAAAATGCCGTTTCAGATATGCCACTGACGAGCGCACCAGAGCCAGATTTTCCTCCAGTGTAATGCCAAGCGCCGTCGTAACGTGAATATCCCAGCTTTTGCCGAAAATACATGCTGCATCGGCACCGCTTTCAATCAGCCGACTCAGGCCACGATCTTTCTCCACCGCATGGCCGGGGTGGGCGGTAGAGCCGAATGCGACCAATTGGCTATGCTTCCAGTTGCGCTTGCGCATCTGTTCAAAGAAGAGATCATCCTTGGGGCTGGCACCGGGCCATCCGCCTTCGATCCAGTCGATACCGAAATCGGCCAGACGTTCCGCGATACGTAATTTATCCTGCACAGAGAAGCTGATGCCGGCAGTTTGCGCACCATCGCGCAGCGTCGTATCGAACAATTCTACGCGCTTTGGTAAGGCCGGAGGGGAATCAGCATGGGGCATGAATGAGTATGTCATGACAGGCGCGGCAGTTTACGCGCCAGCAAGAAAAATGACACGGGTTTCCTGCTGGTTCATTGTTGGCGCTCTTTCGTGCTTAAAGCGTGAAAAGCATCTATCGTCAGGATGCAAAGAACTCAACAGGAGAATAGTCATGCGAGCTATAGTGATGACAAAGCCGGGCGCGGCGAATGTATTAACAGCAGCCGAGCTGGATAAACCCGTTTGTGGCGATAACGAGGTGCTGGTTCAAATCATGGCCGCTGGTGTGAATCCGATTGATACCAAGCTGCGTGGAAACGGCCTGTATTTTGCAGATGGCCTGCCTGCCATCCTTGGCTGTGACGGCGCCGGTATCATTGAACAAACCGGGGTGGACGTTGGCCGATTCCAGACCGGCGATGCTGTTTATTATTGTTATGGCGGTCTGGGGCAACAAGCTGGCAATTACGCCGAATATATCGCAGTGCCCGAGCACTTCGTGGCCATGAAACCGGACTGCATTGATTTTATCGATGCGGCAGCCGCGCCGCTGGTGTTGATCACGGCATGGGAAGCGCTGTTTGACCGGGCTCGCATTCAGACTGGCCAGAAGGTGTTTATTCATGCCGGTGCAGGCGGGGTCGGTCATGTCGCTATTCAACTGGCCAAGCTGGCCGGATGTGAAGTTGCGACAACAGTGAGCTCGGAAGAGAAGGCTGACGTAGTTACGACGCTGGGTGCGGATATGGTTATCAACTATCGCCAGCAAGATGTCACCGAAGCATTGCTGGACTGGACGGATGCTGCTGGCGTGGATGTTGCATTTGATACTGTGGGTGGTGAGGCATTCAATCAACTGATCCCGGCAACCAGAGTCTACGGCGATATCGTGACGATTTTACAGGTGCCAGCAGATGCCGATTGGAAAACCATTCGTCTGCGTAATATCCGCATATCACAGGAACTGATGCTCACGCCTATGGTGATGGGGCTGGATGAGGGTGCTCAACATCACAGCGCTATTCTGGAGCAATGCGCCCAATTTTTTGATGAACAGAAATTATCCATGTTTGTCTCCGATACCTTTGCGCTGGAACGGGTAGCTGATGCACATCGCCGTATCGAAGCCGGATCCATGGCCGGTAAGCTGGTGCTGGAAATTATCTGAATGACCTGCATTTGGCATACGGGCGTATAGTCCCTAGAGTGCAGCCATGTCAGCCTCACAATATGGGATGCGCACACGTATCAAGATCTGCGGCATTACCCGTCTGGAAGATGCACTGGCGGCATCAGCGCTTGGCGTGGATGCGGTTGGTTTTGTCTTTTATAAGAAATCGCCACGTTATATCGAGCCTGCCAAAGCCGCTGCGATTATCCGGCAGCTTCCCCCGTTTGTTTCGGCGGTCGGTTTGTTTGTAAATCCAACGCAGGATTTTATTGCCGAAGTGCTGCAAAGCGTAGCGTTGGGCGTGATTCAGTTGCACGGCGATGAAACGCCCGAGTTTTGTGAAGCCCAGCGCCGTCGGGTGTTGAAAGCGATCCATGTATCGGATGCCGATGATCTGAAACGCGCGGCTGCTTTTAATTGCCCGATTCTACTCGATGCCAAAGCGCCTGTTGGTGTTTATGGCGGTGCCGGTGCGACGTTTGACTGGTCATTATTGAACGGTTTTGAGCATCAGTATCCGGTATCGCTGGCTGGCGGCCTGCATGTCGATAATATTGCCGAAGCCATGGATGTACGCCCCTGGTTTGCGCTGGATGTATCCTCCGGTGTTGAGCAATCGCCGGGCATCAAGGATGTTGAAAAAATGCGCGCCTTTGTTAGCGCCGTGAATCTTTGCTAAACAAGGAGTTCGATTGAGTTCGTCACCTGAAAATAACGATTTCGCAGCCATGTATGATCTGAACATTACCCATGCGCCTGATGCAGGCGGGCATTTCGGGCGTTTCGGAGGCCGCTTTGCGGCAGAGACACTGATGCAGCCGCTCAAGGAAATCGAAGAAGCTTTTTTTGAAGCGTGGAGCGATGAAGCATTTCATGCCGAGCGACTGGACTTGCTGGAGAATTATGTCGGACGGGCAACGCCACTTTATCACGCCGAGCGCTTGAGCAAGCAAAACGGCGGCGCGCAGATTTACCTCAAACGCGAAGATTTAACCCATACCGGCGCGCATAAAATCAACAATACCATCGGTCAGGGTTTATTGGCTCGGCGCATGGGCAAGAAACGCGTCATTGCCGAAACCGGTGCCGGGCAACATGGCGTGGCTACGGCGACGGTCGCCGCTATGTTCGGCATGGATTGCGATATTTATATGGGTCGCGAAGATATGGCTCGGCAGATGCCGAATGTGTTGAGGATGCGATTGCTCGGTGCCAAGGTCATTCCGGTCGATTCCGGCACGGCAACGCTGAAAGATGCGGTCAATGAGGCGCTGCGCAACTGGGTGGCAACTTGTGAAGATACATTTTATATCTTCGGAACAGCGGCCGGACCACATCCGTATCCGTTGCTGGTACGTCAGTTCCATACGGTGATTGGCCAGGAAGCGCGGGCACAGATTCTTAAACAGGCTGGCAGGCTGCCCGATGTCGCAGTGGCCTGCGTCGGCGGCGGTTCCAATGCCATGGGGCTGCTGCACCCGTTTCGCGATGATGCATCCGTAAAGCTGGTGGCTGTGGAAGCTGCCGGTTACGGGTTGAAAACCGGCAAACATGCTGCCTCGCTGGCAGCTGGCAAAGCCGGTATTTTGCACGGTAATCTCACCTATCTACTCGAAGATGATGAGGGACAGGTACAGGGCACGCACAGTATTTCGGCGGGTTTGGACTATCCCGGTGTCGGCCCTGAACTCGCTTTCATGCTCGAAGAGGGGCGCTTGCAGCTCGATGCAGCTACCGATGAAGATGCGCTGGAAGCATTGCAGAAGCTGACCCGCTGTGAAGGTATTATTCCAGCGCTGGAATCCAGCCATGCGCTGGCCGCAGGTGCCCGGATTGCCAAAGCCATGCGGGCTGATCAGATTGTGATTATCAACCTGTCCGGTCGTGGCGACAAGGATATGGACACTGTCTTTAAACATCTGGGCTGGCTGGAGGATGCATCATGAATACACGTCTGACTGATGTGTTTGCATCGTGCAAAGCCGATAACCGCGCCGCGCTGGTCGGTTATCTGACTGCCGGTGACCCCGATGTGGCGACCAGCCGCGAATTACTGCTGGCACTGGCCGACAAGACCGATATTCTGGAAATTGGCATGCCGTTTTCCGATCCGATGGCCGACGGGCCGGTGATTCAGGCTGCCAGCGAACGCGCGCTCGCCGCAGGCACCCATATCGAAGATGTGTTTGCCCTGACCAAGGCTGTGCGTAAAGCACACCCTAATCTCGGCATTGTGCTGATGGGATATGCCAATATCCCTTACGCCATGGGCTTTGAAACCTTTGCCAAAAAAGCCAGTGCCGCCGGTGCAGATGCTGTGCTGATAGTCGATATTCCGCCCGAAGAGGGTCATATCTGTGATGCTGCACTGAAAGCGCACAATCTGGATCGTATCCTGCTACTCTCACCGACATCAACGGATGAACGGATCAGGCTGGCTTGTGAACATGGTAGTGGCTTTATTTATTATGTGTCGCTGACAGGCATTACCGGTGCGGATATGGGCGATATCGATCTGATTCGCAGCAAGGTGGAGCATATTCGGAGTATGAGCGCCCAGTCCAAAAATCACATGCCGGTCTGTGTGGGCTTCGGTGTAAAAACGCCCGAGCAGGCACATGATGTGGGACAATTTTCTGATGGCGTGGTGGTTGGCAGCCATTTTGTTTCCCGTATTACCGAAAGCGATGATCCTGTTGCCGCCATGCGCGATTCCGCCAACAACATGCGTCAGGCAGTCACTGCGGGGACAGTCGCTTGAGAATCAAAGTGCTTGGCTGTTACGGCGGGCAGTTGCAGGGGTTCCGACTGACGTCGTTCCTGCTTAATGATTCTATTTTGCTTGATGCCGGTTCACCCACCGAGGCTTTATCGCTGGAAGAGCAGCACGGTATTCGCCATATCTGCCTGTCACATGTGCATCTGGATCATATCAAGGATATCGCTTTTATCGCCGATAACCGTTCGCTGAAACGGTTGGGCGGCGATGTGGATAATCGGACTGTGACCATTCACAGTCTGGCTGAAAATAACCGGATACTGAAACAACATTTTCTGAATGATCTTATCTGGCCGGATTTCACCCGGATTCCCAGCGCGGATGATGCCATCCTCAGTTTGCAGGATATCGAAGCGGAAGTGCCTTTTGAAATCGATGGCGTACGCATCACGCCCATCGAAGTGAATCACCCTGTTCCCTGCACCGGATTCCTGATCGATCAGGACGGCAAGCAGGTGATTTATACCGCCGATACAGGCAATACGGATCGCCTGTGGGAAATCGCCAATGCCCAGCCAAACCTGAAAGCTATCATTATGGATTGTTCATTCCCCAACGATTATCAGTATCTGGCAGATATCAGCGGGCATATGACGCCGAACGCAATGATGAAGGACCTGCAAAAAATCGAACAACTTGGTAGTGTGCACGTCTATCTGTATCATATGAAGCCCGAATCGCTGAATATCATGGCAGCCGAAGTGGAAGCGTTGAATGTGCCACATCTGCGCATGCTGACGCAGGTTGATGAATTATTGATATAGGAAACGCTGCAACATGCGTTTTCCCATGAAAACGAGGTATATTGATAAATGAGTTGGTTTACTCGCCTGATTGAAACGCCAAAGAATATCCTGAAGTCCTCTGACTCGGGTTCACCGGAAGGATTGTGGGTGAAATGCCCGAATTGCTCCGAAGCTTTGTACAACAAGGAACTCGATCGCAGCGGTCTGGTCTGCTCCAAGTGCAATCATCACTTGCGCATGCCAGCAGCGCAGCGCGCCGAACTGTTATTCGATCCGGACAGTATTGAGGAAAAAGACAGCGAACTGCGCTCCGAAGATCCATTGAATTTCAAGGATCAGAAAAAATACAAAGATCGCACCAGAGATGCCGCCAAAAAAGCTGGCCCCGAAGATGCCATCCGTAATTATCTGGGTGATATTCATGGTCGCACCATTTCCACATCCATCTTCGAATTTGCCTACATGGGCGGCAGCATGGGTTCCGTCGCCGGTGAAAAAATCGTGCGCGGCATGGAGCATGCGCTGGAGCTCGGCTGCCCTTATTTGCTGATCACCGCATCCGGCGGCGCTCGTATGCAGGAAGGCGTACTCTCGCTGATGCAAATGGCCAAAACATCTGCCACCGTCAACAAACTCAATGACGCGCGTCTCCCTTTTATCTGCCTATTGACCGACCCGACCATGGGCGGTGTTTCCGCCTCGGTGGCGTGGTTGGGCGATGTGATTATTGCCGAACCGAAAGCCCTGATCGGCTTTGCCGGGCCTCGCGTGATTCAGGAAACGGTTGGCGAAACCCTACCGGAAGGTTTTCAGCGCGCTGAATTCCTGCTCGAACACGGGTTAGTAGATGCCGTGGTGGATCGCCGCGAACTGCGCGATTATCTCGCAACCCTGCTGACCCACCTGAGCGAGCGCCCCTACCGCCAGCAAACCGGATAAGCCGACCAACCGCGAATACACGCGAATACACGCGAATGAATACCATTTGGTTGTTGCCCCGGTGAATCTGGATCATAAACCCGATAGCATTGAAGCATGGCTGGCAGAATTGGGCAACCCGTCCGCCGATCGTGATTATCAGCCCGGTCATGCGCGCATGCTGGCCGTGCTGGCCGGACTCGATTGCCATCGTCCGACATTACGTATTCGCATCGCTGGCACCAATGGCAAGGGCTCGACGGCATTTATGCTGGCCGCAGCCCTGCAATCGGCCGGACTCACGGTCGGTTTATATACCTCGCCGCATATTCTCGAATTTAATGAACGCATTCGCATCAACGGGATTCCAGTCGAGAATGCCAGCCTGCTGGCCGGGCTGGAACGCATCATGCCGCTGGCGCGGGAAGCGGGCGCATCCTATTTTGAAACAGCCACCGCACTGGCGCTGGATCAGTTTAGTCGGGCCACTGTCGATGTAGAAATTCTCGAAGCTGGTGTTGGTGCTCGGCTCGATGCGACAACAGCTATCCCGGCTGATATGGCTCTAATCACGCCCATTGGGCTGGATCATCAAAATTGGCTGGGCGATTCGATAACACAGATTGCCGACGAAAAAGCCTATGTCATGCAAGGTTGCCGCTACTGTATCAGCGCGCCACA
Organism: uncultured Zetaproteobacteria bacterium; assembly: GCA_964504835.1. Classification (GTDB taxonomy): domain Bacteria; phylum Pseudomonadota; class Zetaproteobacteria; order Mariprofundales; family Mariprofundaceae; genus Mariprofundus. The sequence continues at coordinate 2,970 of CAZDFL010000021.1, read as the reverse complement.
AACGCATGATGTTGCGGCTGTATTGCAATCATTTCATCCGGCGCTGCATCGTTGTGAAATAGGAGATGCGTGGGATGATTTGGCGATGCCTGGCCTGCATCAACAAGGGAATGCAGCACTGGCATGGGCTGCGACCCGGCAACTTGGGCATGATTTTCCAGGCATCGACTTGCAAGCAGCGCGCCGTGCCATGTGCCAATGCAAGGTTCCGGGACGATTGCAATATTTACATGCCGGTCAGGCCGATATTTGGCTCGATGCCGCCCATAATCGCCATGCCGTTGAAGCGCTGCTGCCATCGCTCAAAACACTGGCTGACCCGTTTGATGCGATTCTGGTTTTTACGCGGGAAGATCGCTCGCTTGATGATGCGTTGGTCTTACTGAAACCTTATGCCAGACGGGTGATTAGCAACGATGCTAACTCGGCATTATCTGCGGCAGCCGCACTACAGATGGAAATTAGCAGCCATCCTGATGGTGCGTTTCTGGCTCTCGGTTCTTTTACTACGGTTGCTGCCATCTTGCGCTCGCTGCATTCATAGCTTCATTCGCACCGGAATCCGGTACGCGCCGAAGGCACCCTGAAAGGCCTCGAAACGACCGGGGATATGGCATCCGCAGATGCTGCAATCGCCATCGTCCGATACGCGATAGTCGAGAATCTCATACCAGTCGCGCACAATGATGGCTGTACGACATGCCGGACACAGCGTTGCGCCGCCGCTGGCATCATGCACATTGCCGGTATAAACATAGTGTAATCCCGCTTTCAGCCCGATATGGCGCGCGCGGCTTAATGTGGCGGCAGGCGTCGCTGCTATATCGGTCATGTGCCAGTCGGGGTGAAAAGCGGTGAAATGCAGCGGCACATCTACGCCCAGATGTTCGGCAATCCAGTCGCACATGGCGCTTAGTTCATCATCGCTGTCGTTATTGCCCGGAATCAATAAGGTGGTGATTTCAAACCACACATCGGTTTCATGTTTCAGATAGATGAGCGTATCAAGCACCGGCTGCAACTGACCGGCACAGAGCTTATGATAAAAGCCCTCCGAAAATGCTTTCAAATCCACATTGGCTGCATCCATGTGTGCAAAAAACTCGCGGCGCGCCTTCACATGCATATAACCGGCAGTCACCGCCACCGTTTTGATGCCCTGAGCATGGCAGGAGCGGGCCGTATCGACGGCATATTCGAGAAAGATGACCGGATCGTTGTAGGTGAAAGATACGCTGGTACACCCGTGTTCTGCGGCGGCATTGGCAATCTGCGCGGGTTCAGCCTGATCGCATAATCGATCAAACTGGCGCGATTTGGAAATATCCCAGTTCTGACAGAATTTACAGGCCAGATTGCAACCTGCGGTGCCGAATGAAAGAACGCTGGAGCCGGGATAAAAATGGTTCAGCGGCTTCTTTTCAATCGGGTCAATGCAGAAGCCCGATGAGCGGCCATAGGTAGTGAGTACCATCTGTTCGCCTTCGCGTTTACGCACAAAACACAGCCCGCGTTGCCCGTCATGCAGTTTGCAGTCGCGCGGGCACACATCGCACTGAATACGGCCATCATCGAGCTGATGCCAGTAGCGGGCGGGGAAATGGGTATCGGGCATATTATGATGCCCCCGCTTCTTTGAACTTTTCGACCTGATAGGTCAACAGGCGCACATCCGGATGCCAGAAATCAGCACTTAAACCCGCCTTCAATTTTAAATGCGCCATGAATTGCACCGGCTCGGGCAATTGCTCCCATACTTGCGGCAGGAATGTGCCTTTGTTCGATCCGTATTCGAGCACCACGCCATCAATGCCCGGCCTGATGGCGGAGAGCGCATCGGATTCATTGGAGAGCGATAACGGTTGCATGGCTGAAAGCACCGAGATTTCGACGTTAAGCATGCCAAACTCGTCAGCAGCCAGTGCTGGAAAGCGGGGGTCATAAAAAGCGGCGGCTACTGCATTGGCCTGCACATCATCCATCAGGGAACGATGCGCTTCCAATGTACCGATACATCCGCGCAGACTGCCGCGCATGGTCAGTGTCACAAAACTCGCAGCCTTGGCTTGCAGCCAATCGGCCTTTTCAATATCCGACGTAGCGAATCGGACACCAAGCCGGTCGGCAATCGTTTGGCGCGCCAATGTAAGTAGCACCGTGCCTTTATCGATACTCATGTCGGCTCCGCCTCAAAAAAAGCAATGGATGCATAACCGACCACCCGATCCTTATCGCCAGCGGTATCGCCCGAATTGCGATAATCCAGCAGTTTTGGCGTCAGATCAAATCGGCGAGCTAAAGATAGAAGCGCATTGATGCCGGTAGCGCCGCAGGCCTGCTCATGATGCAACGGGCCGCGCAGGTTTAAGATGGTTTCAATACTATCCTGATCCAGCGCTCTGGCTTCTGCATAGGGGTGGTAGTGGGATAAATCGGAACTGATGACAAAGAGCGTCCCCTTATCTTGCCACAGCGGCTCGATGGCGTGTTGCACCGTTTCCGGCTGCACCGAACCAATGCAAATCGGCAACAGCGTAAAATCCTCCAGCACCGATTGCAGAAACGGCAGGTTTACTTCCAGAGCATGTTCCTGTGCATGGACGGCATCGTTGATTGCCATTTCTGGCTGTTCCAACAGCGTTTGTCTGGCCGCCGTATCGAGTTGCACGTCGCCCAGCGGAGTGGAAAATGCATCATCGCCAGACAAAGCCATGCCGTAACAGGCCACGCGATGCGCTGGCCCAAGCAGAACAACGCGCTTGATATTGGCCTGTTTCAGCGTGGCATAGGCAAAGCCGGCAGTCGGGCCGGAATAGATATAACCGGCATGCGGAACAATGATGGCTTTCGGGGTGGGTAAACCAGGAGGTAACTGCGCGGAGGCATTATTCAGCGACTCTGCAATAAAGGCGCGCAATTCCGGCGGTGAGCCGGGGTAAAACAGATTGGCAACAGCGGCTGGACGAACAG
>CAZDFL010000020.1:0-17055 GCA_964504835.1 uncultured Zetaproteobacteria bacterium | reverse complement strand
AATCCTCGGCCACGCTATCCATTTTGGGCGGATATTTGGCCGGATAGAGGCAATAGGCCAACAACATAGAATCAGCCGCAATACCGCGCAGTTCAATCCCGGCGCGGCGCAATACTTGCATATCATATTTCAGGTTATGGCCGCACTTGGCTTTGTTGGCATCTTCCAGAATCGGACGCAGCGCATCTAGCACCTGCTGCAATGGTAGTTGTTTGGGCACTGGCGTGAGCAGATCGGCAGCGCGATGGCCGACAGGCACATAATAGCCAACTCCCGCTTTGACAGAGAACGATAGCCCGACAATAGCGGCGCTATGGGTTGCCAGCGACGTGGTTTCTGTATCCAGCCCGAACAGTTCAGCCTGGTTGAGCACATCCAGCAAAGCCTGAAACGATAAGTCGTCATCCACCAGTTCATCTGTTCGCGTAATGGATGCCGGCGCGGGTATTTCTTCTATCTGTATCGGATTCTCTTGTTTGGGTGGACTTGCGGTAGTCGATCCGCCGACCACATCCGCATCACTGAATTCCGCCAATAAGCGCCGGAATTCCAAACGGCTAAAGAGTTCAGCCAGCTTCTTCCGATCCGGCATTTGCACTGCCAGATCATCCAGTTCGACACCCACATCAACCTGTTCATCCAGCGCCACCAGGCGATAGGACAAGCGGGCTTGTTCAGCAAACTCAATCAGATTCTCGCGCCGCTTGGTTTGCTTTACTTCGGAGGCCCGAGCCAGCACACCTTCCAGATCGCCATAAGCTTCCAGCAATAAAACGGCAGTCTTCGGACCGATGCCGGGCACGCCGGGGATGTTATCTGCCGAATCGCCAGCCAGCGCCAGCAGATCATGGATGCGTTCCGGCCCCACCCCCCATTTTTCTTTCACCTCTTCCGCGCCATAATCCTTTTTGCGCATCGTATCGAGCATCCACACCTTATCGCTGATTAACTGCATCAGATCCTTGTCGGTGGACACAATGGTCACATCCCAGCCTCTGGCTTCCGCCTTTCGCGCCAGCGTGGCGATCACATCGTCCGCTTCATAATTCTCAATACATATCCGATTGAGCTTAAAGGCATCAGTCAGCTCAAACACAGCAGGCCATTGCGCCGCCAGCTCTTCCGGCATGGGTGGCCGGTGCGCTTTATAATCGGCATACATCTGATTACGAAACGTGCCGCCTTTGGGGTCGAATACAACCGAGACATGGGTTGGACTCAGATCTTTGAGAATACTGCGCAGCATCTGCACATAACCGAAAATGGCGTTAGTCGGCTCTCCCTTCGAATTAGTGAGGTTGTGCTTCACCGCATGAAAAGCGCGAAACACATAATTGGGTCCGTCGATAAGAACTAAATGGGGCATGAGCATAGCCTGACGTACAAAAGTTTGCGGTCAATTTGTTGTGATATTCGTGTTCGCCCGGAACTACCATCCAGAGGCGGTATATACCGGTTAATAAAACAGGCCAGCTAAAAAGCTGGCCTGTGTGGTACATAGGAAAGTAAACGAAATGTTTAAGCCGTTTGCGCCTGTCCAACCTCTTCTTCAACAGCAGATTCTTCAGCCTGCAATTCTTCAATGCGATAACTGGATGGGTCAGCCAGCAATGCAGTCACCAGTTTATGATTCATATCATGGCCGGTCAGTTCACCTTCAAAAGCGCCGACTATCGGATAACCGGACAGCGACAAATCACCCAGCGTATCAAGAATTTTGTGGCGTACGCACTCGTCTTCATAACGAAGGCCGCCTTCATTCACCACCCGATGAGAATCCAGCACAACAGCATTTTCCAGTGATCCGCCCAGAGCCAGTCCTGCTTTCTGCAACGCTTCAACTTCATGGAGGAAACCGAATGTACGGGCACGCGAAATTTCACGCGTATAAGCCTGGCGGGAGAAATCCACCGAGACTTTACGTTGACGCAACAACGGATGATCATAATCAAGCAAGTAAGAAATTTTGAATCCGGCAGCCGGATACAGGGCACAGCGTTTATCGCCTTCTTCAACTGAAACGCGTTTCAGAATGCGCAGCACTTTTTTAGGCACAGACTGCTCACGAATACCAGCACATTGAATCAGAAAAACAAACGGCGCGGAGGAACCATCCATAATCGGCACTTCAGCACCGCTAACCTCAATACGCGCATTATCAACACCAAGTCCAGCCAGCGCAGAAAGCAAATGTTCAACCGTTGAAATATGTGCATCGCCTTTACCGATGGTCGTACACAAACGCGTATCGGTGACATGATCAGCTCTGGCCGGAAATTCCACGCCCAGATCGGAACGAACAAACGTAATACCACTGTTCTCTTTGGCCGGATGCAAAACCAATTCGATTTTGCGCCCTGAATGCAGCCCGATTCCGCTACAGCGTATCGAATGATCCAGTGTTCTCTGTGCTATCATGCATGCCTCCTTCCAAGGTTTGGGTTTTCAGTTCAGCTACAACGATAAACCCATTACGTTGACTCACCATCCATACACCACAGGTCATTCACTAACGAATGTAACAAGTGCCCAAGACTGCCACAAAAAACCATAAAAACAAAATGTCATGTATTGTTCAGGCTATACATCCTTGCCCACAACTAAAAAAGGCTCCGCAAATGCGGAGCCTTTTGAATCTTGAATCAAAGCAGAAAAGCTTACGCTTCTGCTGCCTCGGCATCTTCAGTAGCAATTTCATCAATCAATTCAATGACGGCCATCGGTGCCGCATCGCCAGCGCGAAAACCAGTCTTGATGATGCGTGTATAACCACCGGCACGATCGGAACATGCGCTTGCTACATCGCCGAACAGACGATCAACAATCGGACGATAACGCAATTTGGCCAGTGCCTGGCGGCGGGCATGTAAATCGCCACGTTTGCCAAGCGTGATCAGCTTTTCGGTATATGGGCGCAGCGCACGGGCTTTTGCTTCCGTGGTTTCAATACGTCCATGGGTCAGCAATGCGGTTGCGAGATTGGCCATTAATGCGCGGCGGTGGCCGCTAACCAGTCCCAGAGAACCATGATGTTTACGATGTCTCATTTATCTTTCCTCTTTTCTCAGTCTTCAGCCGGAATGCTTTCAAGCGGAGCCTGTTCAGCCGGAATGTCTTCAAGCGGCGGTAATGTATCATCCTGTGGTGGCCAGTTCGGCAAATCCATGCCCAGTTCCAGGCCCATGTTTTCCAGCACTTCCTTGATTTCATTTAACGATTTACGGCCAAAGTTCGGTGTACGCAGCATTTCCTGCTCACTGCGCTGAACCAGATCACCAACACGAAATACATCATCAGACTTCAGGCAATTCATCGAACGAACAGACAGGTCCAGGTGTTCAATCGGCTGAACCAGCAGTTCTTCCAGTTCTTCAGTCGAAGTGTCTTCTACATCGACAACGGCAACAGCAGTAAAGTCAACAAACACAGCCAGTTGCTGTTCAATAATCCGGGCCGCTTCATTGATCGCTTCTTGTGGCGTAATGGAGCCATTTGTTTCGACTTCCATGATCAGTTTATCGTAATCTGTACGTTGACCCACGCGGGCAGACTCTACGCGAGTTGCCACGCGGCTAATCGGGGAAAATGAAGCATCTACCAACAGCGAACCTACGGCGCGTTCTTCAACTTCACGTTCGCTGGCCGCGTCATAACCACGTCCCTTTTCAACGGTAGCTTCAACCTTCAGGCAGCCATCGTCATTGAGGTGCGCCAGTATCAGTTCAGGATTGAGTACCATCAAACCGGCCGGACATTTGATATCGCCAGCAGTGATGACAGAAGAACCTTTCACATCCAGTGAAATAGTCGCTGCTTCATCGCCTTCCATGCGAATATCGAGTTCCTTCAGGCTCAGGATGATGTCCATGACATCTTCACGCACGCCTTTGATAGTATCATATTCGTGTGAAATGCCATCAAAAATAACTGAAGTAACTGCTGCCCCTGGCAGCGAAGACAACAGCATGCGGCGCAGACTATTACCAATCGTGGTGCCATAACCGCGTTCAAGTGGTTCAAACACAATCTTGGCAGAACGGCCGGCAATTTTCTCTTCGACGCTGATATTACGCGGGTTAATCAATTGCATGAAATGATCCTCGGGGTTATCTGGGATAAACTTACTTGGAATAAAGTTCGACAATCAGTTGTTCGCGGATACCCGCATCCAACTGATCGCGTGCAGGCATTTCACGATAAACGCCCTGACGGGTTGGCAAATCAACATCCAACCACTCGGCTGTGCCGCGCGTTCCTGCTGCCTCAGCCGCAGCATTGATGCGCAAATGCTCTTTGGCGCTGTCAACCAGCTCAAGACGAGCACCGACACGCACACGGAACGACGGGATATTGGCAATCTGGCCATCTACCTTCACCAGCTTATGGCGAACAATCTGACGTGCTTCCGTACGTGATGAAGCCAGACCCATGCGATAAATCACATTGTCCAGACGCGATTCGATCAACTGCAACAGATTCAAACCGGTAACGCCTTGCATACGGTCAGCATCCTGGAAATAGCTCAGGAACTGCTTTTCCTGCAGGCCATAGATACGTTTTACCTTTTGCTTCTCGCGCAACTGCAAACCATAGTCGGACACCTTGGTGCGACGATTCTGGCCATGCATGCCCGGTGCATAAGGACGACGCTCAATCGGGCATTTGTCCGAATAGCATTTACTGCCTTTAATATAAAGCTTTTCGCCTTCGCGTCGACACAGGCGACACTTGGCTTCCAAATAACGTGCCATCTAATAAACTCCTAAACGCGGCGCCGCTTCGGCGGGCGGCATCCATTATGCGGGATCGGGGTAACATCACGGATCGAAATCACATTGATGCCGACTGCGGCAATTGCACGCAGGGCGGATTCACGTCCACTGCCCGGTCCGCGAACCAGAACCGAACAATTCTTGACGCCATGATCCATGGCCTTGCGAGACGCTTCCTCTGCTGCAACCTGGGCGGCAAACGGCGTGCTCTTACGTGAACCTTTAAAACCGGATGCGCCACTGGTCGCCCAGCAGATTGCATTGCCTGCATCATCGGTAAAAGTAATGATCGTATTGTTGAAACTTGCCTTGATGTGCGCAACCGCATTCGCAATATTTTTGCGGACGCGTTTCTTACCACCAACAGCTCTTTTAGGTGCAGCCATACGTTATCCCCTTACTTCTTCTTGCCCGCAACGGTACGACGCGGACCTTTGCGTGTGCGGGCATTGGTTTTACTACGCTGACCGCGAACCGGCAAACCTCTACGATGGCGCAAGCCACGGTAGGTGCCCAGATCGGTCAGACGTTTGATATTCATGCTTACTTCTCGACGCAGATCGCCTTCGACATCAAAATCGCTATCAATCACACTGCGGATTTTATCCACTTCGCTATCGCTCAAATCTTTGACGCGGATGTTTCCATCAATCCCTGCACTGGCAAGAATCTTCTGCGAATTACTCAGGCCAATACCGAAGATATAGGTCAAAGCGATTTCAACACGTTTCTGAGTCGGAACATTTACACCGGATATACGAGCCACTTATCCTCTCCTTAACCCTGACGCTGTTTATGACGCGGGTTTTCACAAATAATGCGAACCACGCCTTTACGACGAATCACACGACATTTATTACACATTTTTTTCACTGATGCACGGACTTTCACGCCTGCACCTCCTAACTCACGACCGGATAACCGGCGTACTAATTACTTTTCTCTGTAAGAGATGCGACCGCGTGACAAATCATAGGGAGAAATCTCCACCGTCACCTTGTCGCCCGGAAGAATGCGAATATAATACTTACGCATTTTTCCTGAAATCGTGCACAATAATTCATGATCGTTTTCCAGTTTCACTTTAAACATGGCGTTGGGAAGCTTTTCAACCACTTCGCCGGACATTTCTATAATATCTTCTTTTGCCATGCCTACTCGCTAACCGCCTCTTTTAATGCCGTATAAACTGCATCCATTTCCCCACCTGCATCGAGCTTGATGAAACCGCTCTGATGCTGGTAAAAACCCAGTAATGGTGCGGTTTGCTCGCGATACACTTCCAAACGGTGGGCAATCACATCTTCACGATCGTCATCCCGCTGGTAGAGCTCACCGCCACAGCGATCACAGCACCCTGATTTAAGGGGCGGCGAATACTGCCTATGAAATCCAAAACCGCAAGCCCTGCAAATCAGCCTGCCACTCAGACGTTTTAACAGGTTTTCTTCCGGCGCATCCATGAACACAATCTTCTCAATCGACAGCGCATGTGCAGCCAACATGCTGTTCAGCGCTTCAGCCTGCGCCACGTTGCGCGGAAAGCCATCGAGCAGGAAGCTGCGCCCACCGCCAGCCATGATATTATCTTCGATCATAGCCACCACAACCGCATCGGGAACCAGCTTGCCAGCATCCATATACTGTTTGGCTTCGATTCCAGCTTCGGTTTCATCTCGCACTGCGGCGCGCAGAATATCGCCCATAGCCAGATGCGATATATCAAACTCAGAAGCCAGCTTCTCACCCTGGGTGCCTTTACCAACGCCCGGGGGGCCAAACAGAATCAAATTCATTTTTTGCCGGTTTTCAGGCGGGCTTTCTTCATCAAACCCTCATACTGATGACTCATCAGATGCGACTGGATCTGACCCATGGTATCCATGGTCACAACCACCACAATCAACAACGAAGTACCGCCAAAATAGAATGGTACGGACAATTCCGAAATCAGCCACTGCGGCAGTAAACAGACCAGGCTGACATAAGCCGCACCCACCACGGTAATGCGGGTTAATACATTATCGACATAATCCGCCGTCTTCTGACCTGGCCGAATACCGGGAATAAAGCCGCCCTGCTTCTTCAGATTATCCGCCGTGTCTTTCGGGTTGAACACAATCGCCGTATAGAAAAAGCAGAAGAACACAATCAGAGCCGTAAACAGGGTCATGTACAACCATGCACCGGGTGACAGAATGGCTGTTATATCACCCAGCCAGCTAAACCCTTCCACACCCTTGGTAAACTGTGCAAAGGTCGCAGGTAGCAGAATCAACGAGGATGCGAAAATCGGTGGAATCACACCGGCAGTATTCACCTTCAAGGGCAAAAAGGATGACTTGCCGCCGTACATGCGATTGCCAACTTGTCTTTTGGCATACTGGATCGGAATACGTCGTTGAGCACGCTCAAACCACACCACTGCAGCGGTCACAGCCAAAGTCATGGCGAACAGTAATAATACGACGAATGGAGAATATTCGCCCGTGCGAGCCAGTTCCAGCGTGCCGCCAACAGCTGTTGGCAGGCCAGCAGCAATACCGGCGAAGATAATCAATGAGATGCCGTTACCAATACCACGTTCGGTGATCTGTTCACCAACCCACATCAGAAACACGGTTCCTGCAACCAGCGTTACCACAGTCATGGCGCGAAATTCGAGACCGGGCTCAATCACTACGGAATGGCCACCCACCGAAAATGATTCCAGTCCGATGGAAATACCGATACCCTGAAACAGCGCCAGGCCGACAGTGCCGTAACGGGTATATTCGGTAATCTTGCGACGCCCTGATTCACCCTCTTTCTTGAGTTGTTCCAGCTTGGGTGAAACCACCGTCATCAGCTGAATAATAATAGCAGCCGAGATATATGGCATAATACCAAGTGCGAAAATGGTCAGCCGGGACAAGGCGCCACCGGAGAACATATCAAACATACCCAACAGCGAGCCCTGCGCCTGATTAAAAAACTGCGCCAGAATACCGGCATCAATGCCGGGCACCGGAATATGCGCGCCGATACGAAATACAATCAGCATCGCCAGCGTAAACAGGATACGATTTTTCAGCTCGGGAATCTTACCAATATTCCCAAATCCACCCATTGCTCCAGCTGTAGGATTGGCCATGTTGTTACGCCTTTGCCGTCAGGCTCAGTGTGCCGCCAGCCGCTTCAACCTTGGCCGCTGCAGAAGCGGAAGCCGCAGTCACAGCTATGGTCAGCTTTTTGGAAAGTTCGCCACTAGCCAGCAGCTTGATACGATCCACAGCATTACGCACCAGACCTGCGTCATACAACGCTGCTGCATCAACGCTCGCACCATCATCAAAACTATTCAGCTTATCCAGGTTAACCACCTGAAAATCATTATCTTTTCTCGGCGTAAAACCGCGCTTGGGCACACGGCGAATCAACGGCATCTGACCGCCTTCAAAGCCGCGCGCTACCTTGCCGCCGGAACGCGATTTCTGGCCTTTATGACCGCGACCGCCGGTTTTACCGTTGCCGGTTGCGATGCCCTGGCCTTTACGCTTACGCGAAGGGCGTGAGCCCGCATCTGCTTGCAGTTCATTCAATTTCATCGTTTACTCTCCAGCCTCAATACGAACGAGATGACTGATCTTGTTGACCATGCCGCGTACGGAAGGCGTATCTTCCAGTTCGACGACCTGATGCATGCGACGCAGCCCCAGACCAACCAGTGTAGCTCTCTGATCTTTGGCGTAACCGATACCGCTCTTGACTTGACGTACGCGAATTTTTGCTTTGCTTGCCATTTAAATACTCCTGATAATCATCAAATAAACAACGCGCTTACATGATTTTTTTCACTTACATGGTAATATTTTCCTACCACGGAGTGAAAATAATCAAGGCGCCTTAAGCTGATTTGCCGCGACGGGCAGCAATCTGCTCGGGGCTTTCCAGTGATTTCAAACCATTGAATGTAGCGCGAACGGTGTTGATCGCATTGCGAGAACCCTGTGATTTGGTCAATACATCTTTCACACCGACAGCATCAAGCACAGCACGAACCGCAGAATTGGCAATAACACCAGTACCTTCTGAGGCAGGCTTGATCATAATACGGCTGGCATCCTGAATACCGGTTACCTGATAGTGAATCGTATTGCCCTTGCGCGGCACATGAATCAGTGTCTTCTTGGCAATATCACATGCTTTACGGATCGCCTCAGGCACTTCTTTCGCCTTGGCGTGGCCGAAGCCAACATGACCATTACCATCACCCACCACCATCAAAGCCGAAAAGCTCATACGACGACCGCCGGATGTAGTCTTGGCGATACGATTAATGGTGATCAGTTTTTCTGTCAGGTCCAATTCATCTGCGTTGATCATCTATATACTCCTAAAACTTCAAGCCGCCGGCGCGAGCGCCTTCAGCCAATGCCTGTACGCGACCGTGATAGGCGAAACCACCACGATCAAATGCCACTTCACTCACGCCAGCTTTAACAGCGCGCTCGGCAATCAGTTTACCCACTTCTTCCGCACCGGCTTTGTTGCCACCAGTCTTGATACTTTCATCAAGGCTCGATGCAGCCGCCAAGGTGGTGCCGCTGGCATCATCAATCACCTGCGCATACACATGGCGCGACGAGCGGAAAATGCTCAGACGCAAACGACCGGCCGCTTTAACACGGGAGCGAACTTTGCGGGCGCGACGTACAGCACCATTGCTTTCATAACGTTTAACAGCCATTTCCTACTCCTGTCCTTAAGCCTTCTTGCCTTCTTTCATCGCCACGTATTCATCCACGTAGCGCACGCCCTTGCCTTTATATGGCTCTGGCGGACGGAAAGCACGAATTTCGGCGGCCACCTGGCCAACCCTCTGTTTATCAATGCCGCTCACAGTGATGATGCTTTTTTCAACAGCCGCATCAACACCTTCAGGCAAGGCATATTCAACCGGATGCGAGAATCCCAATGACAGGTTCAGCGTTTTACCCTGTGACTGAGCACGATAGCCCACCCCGCGCAGTTCCAGCTTCTTCTCAAATCCCTTAGTGACGCCAATAACATTACTGGCCAGCAGCGCACGCACCAGGCCGTAAAATGATTTGGTTTTCTTGGTTCCCATATCCGAGCACAGTACGGAAAGCACATTGCCTTCCTGCTCTACCGTGATATTCGGAAACAGCGGCGAAGTTAATTCGCCCTTGCTACCCTTGATGGTGACAGAATCAGCAGCAATGCGAGCCTCAACACCAGCGGGAAGCGTAATAGGTTGTTTACCAATACGTGACATATCTACCTCAAAAGACCGTGCACAGCACTTCGCCGCCCACATGGGCTTCGCGTGCTTTTCGGTCGGACATAATGCCCTGCGATGTGCTGATCACGGCAACGCCGTAACCATTTTTGACGCGAGGCAGCTCATCAGCAGATGTATAGACGCGGCGACCCGATTTGGACACGCGTTTGATCTCCTGAATAATGGCCTTGCCTTCATCATCATAACGCAGCGTCAAACGCAAAAAACGATGACCTTTATGATTATACGCTTTGACCGCAGCGATATAACCTTCTGTTTTCAATAATTCAGCCATAGACAGCAATACATTACTGGCCGGCAGTTCAATTCTCTCAATTCCAGCCTGCTGCGCGTTACGAATACGGGTCAGCATATCGGCAATTCGATCCATCATCATTATATTATCTCCTCACCAGCTCGACTTGACCATGCCGGGAATTTCTCCGGCAAGGGCGTGCTTGCGCAGGCAGATACGACACATACCCAGCTTGCGATAGACAGAATGCGGACGACCGCAGAGCTGACAACGCGTATAAGCGCGAACTTTGAATTTTGGTTTGCGATTGCATTTGGCAATCATTCTTTTGGAAGCCATGTGCTACCCTCTTACTTACGGAACGGCATGCTGAATTGCTTCAACAATGCACGTCCTTCGTCATTGGTGTTGGCGGTGGTACAGATGGTAATATCCATGCCGCGCACCTTATCTACTTTATCGTATTCGATTTCCGGGAAGATAATCTGCTCCCGAACACCCAGCGTAAAATTGCCACGACCATCGAATGATTTGGGAGATACGCCCTTGAAATCGCGGATACGCGGCAGTGCCACATTGACCAGCCGATCCAGGAACTCCCACATCTGATCACCACGCAGGGTGACACGACAACCAACCGGCATACCATCACGCAGCTTGAAGTTGGCGATTGATTTACGAGCCCGTGTAATCACCGGCTTTTGGCCGGTAATGGCGGTCATATCGCTGAGCGCACCTTCAATGAGTTTCGAGTTCTGCGATGCTTCACCACAGCCCATATTCACCACGATTTTGGAAATCGCCGGAACCTGCATCGGATTCGCATAGCTGAACTCTTTGGTCAGAGCCGGCGCCACTTTCTTTTTATAGAATTCTTTCAAACGAGCCATTGTCGATTATCTCCTAGCTATCCAGCACTTCGCCGCATGAACGGCAGGTGCGAACCTTGCGGTCGTCTTCCAGCGTTTTAACGCCGAGACGTACGCCGGTTTTGCACTTGGCGCAAAAGTACTGCACATTGGAAATGTCCAATGGTGCTTCCTTTTCAATAATGCCACCCGAGCTGTTCTCGGTCTGGCGGGTGTGACGCTTGATCATATTGATCTTGGAAACCAGCACACTACCGTCTGCTCTCAATACTTTGATCACCTTGCCACGCGCACCTTTGTCGCGTCCGGCAATCACAACCACTTCATCATCTCTGCGAATTCTGGTTTTCACCATTGTAGTCATATCTCTATCCTGCCTTACAATACTTCAGGTGCGAGGGAAACGATCTTCATATATCCCTTGCTACGCAGTTCACGCGTCACCGGGCCGAAAATACGCGTACCCAGTGGTTCATTCTGCTTGGACAGCAGTACGGCTGCATTTTCGTCAAATCGAATGGACGAACCATCAGCACGACGAAATTCCTTGGCCGTACGCACCACGACAGCACGCTGAACTTCACCTTTTTTCACTTTACCATTGGGCATGGCTTCTTTCACAGCCACCACAATGACATCACCAACACGGGCGTAACGGCGTTTGGAGCCGCCCAGCACCTTGAGGCATTTGACGCGACGAGCGCCTGAGTTATCTGCAACCTGCAGTACGGTTTCTGTCTGAATCATATCAAGGCTCCCGGCTTACAGCTGCTCAGCGCGGGTCAAGACAGTCTCCATCACCCAGCGCTTGCGGCGAGAAATCGGAGCTGACTCAATGATACGAACCTTATCACCGATATTGCAGGTGTTGTCGGCATCATGCGCCATGTATTTTTTATGCGAACGGATCGTTTTGCGATAACGCGGATGCAAATACTTGCGCTCCACCTGTAC
The DNA here is from genome assembly GCA_964504835.1 of uncultured Zetaproteobacteria bacterium. GTDB lineage: Bacteria > Pseudomonadota > Zetaproteobacteria > Mariprofundales > Mariprofundaceae > Mariprofundus. Next base: position 4,920 of record CAZDFL010000020.1, on the reverse strand, counting down.
AATAACAGTCTGTTCTGCTTTATTACTTACCACCACACCTTCCAGGGTGCGCTTGTTACTTGTTGCTTCGGACATGTCTCTATAGCTCCTTAGCTGCGCTCAGCCAGAATGGTTTTGATACGGGCGATTTCGCGACGTACCTGGCCAACACGGGCCGTATTATTCAATTGCATGGTGGCTCTCTGAAAACGCAGCTTCATATGCTCTGCGGCCAGTTCGTCCATGCGCTCATTCAGATCGGCTGCATTCATGCCACGCAGATCTTTTGCACTCTTGTTATCACTCATCGTCCTACTCCACGCACAACAAACTTGGTGCGAATCGGCAATTTAGAAGCCGCCAATTCCAGTGCGCCGCGTGCAATCTCTTCGTCAATGCCGTCCATTTCATACAGGATACGACCGGCCTTGACCGCTGCCACCCAGAATTCAGGCGAGCCTTTACCCTTACCCATACGCACTTCAGCAGGCTTCTTGGATACCGGCAAATCCGGGAACATACGAATCCAGATACGACCCTGACGTTTAATATGACGGGTCATGGTAATACGGGCTGCTTCAATCTGACGTGCCGTAATGCGCCCTGGCTCCATCGCTTTCAGGCCGTACTGGCCGAAATTCAGGCTGGCACCGCGCGGGCTCTTGCCACGAATACGCTGAAGCTCTTTGTGATGCTTACGCCAGCGGATTTTCTTAGGTTGCAACATGGTGAATAATCCTCTTTAACGTCTTTCTGTAGTGCTGTCTTCAGTATTGCCCAGCTTGATGCCGTTAAATACCCAGACCTTGATGCCAATAATACCGTAAGTGGTATTGGCTTCTGCAAAACCGTAATCAACATCGGCACGCAGCGTGTGTAACGGCACGCGACCTTCACGATACCATTCAGTACGGGCGATTTCAGCACCGCCCAAACGACCGGCGCAATTGATACGAACACCCTTGGCACCCATACGCATGGCAGACTGTACCGCACGCTTCATGGCGCGACGGAAGGCCACACGACGTTCGAGCTGGAAAGCTACATTCTCGGCGACAAGCTGCGCTTCAGCCTCGGGGCGACGCACTTCAACAATAAACACCTGCACTTCTCTGCCAAACTTTTTAACCAGTTCGCGACGAACCGCATCAATCTCCGCACCCTTCTTGCCAATAACCACGCCGGGGCGTGAGGTGTGTACGGTTACTTTGATTTTATCAGCCGGACGCTCAATGATGATGCGAGATACGCCCGCATGTTTCAAACGTGCCTTGACATAACGACGCAGGCGGATGTCTTCACGCAGCTGACTGCCGAAGTCTTTGTCGCTGGCATACCAGACCGACTCCCAACCACGGGTAATGCCGACACGGAATCCAATCGGATTTACTTTCTGTCCCATCTATAGACCCCTTTAACTGCGTTCACTGACAGAAACTGTCAGGTGAGAATGGCGGTGAAAACGCTGACGCATACGACCCATACCTTTGGGGCGATAACGCTTCAATGTCATACCGGCATCGGCTGTTGCGGTAGATACAAACAAGGCATCCACGTCCAGTCCATGATTCTGCTCAGCATTGGCAATGGCAGATTTCAACACTTTCTCGTACAAACGCGCTGATTTTGTCGGCGACAAGGCCAATACGGCCAAGGCTCGAGCGACATCCAGGCCACGAATGGCATTGGCCATCAGGCGAGCCTTCTGGGGGCTGATGCGACTGTTTTTTTGCAGCGCACGAACTTGTTCAGACATGCTTCTTACCTCTTCCTGGCCTTTTTATCTGCACCGTGACCGTAATAGGTGCGGGTAGGCGAAAATTCGCCCAGCTTGTGACCAACCATATTCTCGGTGACGAACACCGGGATAAACTTGTGACCATTGTGAACCGCGAAGTTCAAACCCACGAATTCCGGAGAAATCGTGGAGCGACGAGACCATGTTTTGATCACGCCTTTCTTCTCTGTAGCCTGCGCAGTAGAAACCTTCTTTTGCAGGTGAGCCTCAATGTATGGGCCTTTCTTTAATGAACGAGCCATCTCTTACCTCACTTCTGGTTGCGACGGCGAATAATATCGCGATTCGACGCTTTGTTCTTAGCACGGGTCTTGTGACCCTTGGTCGGTACGCCCCACGGGGTCACCGGATGACGACCACCGGAAGTACGTCCTTCACCACCGCCATGCGGGTGATCAACCGGGTTCATCACCACGCCGCGCACGTTCGGGCGAATACCCAACCAGCGTGAACGTCCTGCCTTACCCACCTTGCGGTTGGAATGGTCGGCATTGCTCAATACGCCAATGCTGGCCAGACAACGGATATCCACACGACGAAATTCGCCGGATGGCATTTTCAGGATAGCTTTACCGCCTTCCTTACCCATCAACTGAATGGAAGCACCGGCGCTACGAGCCATCTGGCCGCCCTTACCGGGTTTCATCTCGATATTATGCAACTGCGTACCCACACGAATATTGGCCAGTGGCAAAGTACAACCCGGACGAATCTCCGCATCCGGTCCGCTACTGACGATATCGCCCGGACGCAAACCCTGCGGCGCAAGGATATAACGCTTGTCACCATTGCTATAAACTACCAGTGCAAGATGCGCTGTGCGGTTGGGGTCATATTCAAGGCGCGCAACCTTACCTTCGATACCGAAATTGTCACGCTTGAAATCAACCATGCGATACAGACGCTTGTGACCACCACCACGATGGAAGGAAGTAATGCGACCATTATTGTTACGACCGCCGGATTTGGTCAGACCTATGGTCAGACTTTTTTCCGGTTCGCCCTTGTGTAGTCCCTCATGGACCACGCCAACGCGACCGCGATTACCGTTGCTTGTTGGTTTTAATGCTTTCAAAGCCATAAGTTTATACCTCTTCCGCCATGTCCAGCGTTTGCCCTTCAACCAGACGAACCACTGCCTTGCGATAACCGGAACGGGTGCCGCTAGTAGCGCCGCGACGCTTGGGCTTGCCCGGCATATTGATCACCTGAACCTTGTCCACGCTCACTTCAAAGATCGCTTCAATCGCCGCCTTGACCTGAGTCTTGCTGGCCGTACGAGCCACGCGAAAGGTGTACTGATTGGCAGCGCCGGTGCCGGCATAACTTTTTTCAGTAATGACAGGCTGACGCAAAATATCGAAATGCTTCATATTTGCACTCATGACAAACGCTCCTCAAGATTATCTACAGCCGCTTCGGTCAAAACCACGTGCTTGCTCTTGAGCAGGTTCTGAATGTTCACCTGACCATCCAGAATAACACTGGCATTGGGAATGTTGCGGCTGGACAGTTCAACATTGCTGTTGGCTTCAGCCAGCACAAACAGGCCAGTGCCGGTATTCAGTGCATTCTGAACCTCAACAAAGCCCTTCGTCTTGACTGCTTCCAGTTCCAGCTTGTTGACGACAATCAACTTGCCCTGACGAACACAGTCTGACAATACCAGACACAAAGCGCGGCGACGTTCTTTTTTATTGATACGGGATACAAAGCTGGTGTTGGCATTCGGGCCATGTGCAACTCCGCCGTGACGCATCTGGGCAGCACGCGTAGTTCCCTGACGGGCGCGGCCAGTACCTTTCTGCTTAAACGGCTTTTTACCACCGCCGGATACCTGAGCAACAGTTTTTACAGCCGATGTGCCTGCACGCTGAGCCAAAGCCAGCGACGCATACACACGGTGGACAAAACCATCATCTGCATCCAGGCCAAACACAGCCGGATTCAAATCACGCGTACCAACTTCTTTATTATTCTGATCTACAATAGCAATTGTCGACATATTATGCTCCCTTCACAGCCGGGCGCAGTTCAACCAGCCCGTTGCGGGAGCCGGGCACAGCGCCTCTGACCAGGATACGATTCTGTTCGGCATCAACACGCACCACTTCCAGATTCTGGGTGGTAATACGTTCGTTGCCGTAATGACCCGGCATTTTCTTGCCCGGAAAAACGCGGCCAGGCCACTGACACTGACCGGTTGAACCCATCTGACGATGCACTTTTTCAGCACCGTGGGTAGCACGACCGCCTTTGAAGTCATAACGTTTCATGACACCGGCGAAACCGTGACCCTTGGAGGTGCCGGATACGTCGATTTTCTGACCTGCTTCAAACTGGCTGGCATTCAACTGCTGACCCAGTTCAAACTCGGCGTCGGCAGCAACTCGGAACTCTTTCAGTCCACCAGTCACATCCTGACCCTGCTTGGCGAAATGGCCTTGCATGGCGCGTGACACCACACGTTTGGCCTTACCAAAGCCGACCTGAACAGCATCATAGCCATCTTTATCGGCGCTACGACGTGCAATCACTGTACACGGCTCAACATTCAGGACCGTTACAGCGATAGCAGAGCCATCTTCTGTAAAAATCTGAGTCATGCCCGCTTTGCGGGCGATTAATCCAACACTCATGGTTATCTCCCGCTTACAGCTTGATCTCGACGTCCACACCGGACGGCAGATCGAGCTTCATCAGCGCGTCCACCGTTTGTGGAGTCGGTTTTTCAATGTCCAGCAAACGCTTGTGTGTACGAATCTCGAACTGTTCACGAGAATCCTTGTACTTATGCGGTGATTTAATCACGCAGAACTTGCGAATCCGGGTAGGAATCGGAATAGGTCCGCGCACTTCTGCACCGGTGCGTTTTGCTGTAGCTACGATATCAGCCGCACTCTTATCAAGAATACGATGATCGAAAGCTTTCAGACGAATACGAATAGTTTGAGTTGCCACGTAGGGTCCCCTATCTTACTTACTAATGTCGGTAACGACGCCAGCGCCGACCGTGCGACCGCCTTCGCGGATAGCGAAACGCAGTTCCTTATCCATAGCGATCGGTGTGATCAGCTCAACATCCATTGAGATGTTGTCGCCTGGCATTACCATTTCTGTGCCCTCAGGCAGTGTAACCGAAC